>CAVQPP010000425.1:0-16727 GCA_963714445.1 uncultured Actinomycetota bacterium | reverse complement strand
CCGGCACTGGTGGCCAGCTAAAGATCTTTAATCCCTGGGGTTACAAGGCTGGTGACGGCTGCCTGGCGGTGTTATGCCGGGGTCATGAGGTATCCCGATGGCGGTGGGCTGACTGCGGCTGAGCGGTCCCGCCGCGAGCAGGTGCGGTTAGCGGCGGCGGACCTGATCGAGGCCGGGGGCAGTGACCGGGAGATGGCGCGGCGGTTCCGGGTGACGCGGATGTCGGCGAACCGGTGGCGCCGGGCGCTGGCCGCTGGTGGCCGGGCTGCGCTGCTGTCGAAACGGCCTGGCGGCGGCCGGAGCAAGCTCACTCCGGCCCAGTTGCGTGAGTTGGAGGCGGTGCTGGCGGCAGGCCCGACCGCCTGGGTGGGATGAGGACCAGTGCTGGGCGCTGGCCCGCATTGCCGAGGTCGTGCGCCGCCGGTTCGAGGTGGACTACACCCTGGCGGGACTTGATCTGCTGCTGCACCGGATCGGGTGGAGCGTGCAGGTCCAGGCCCGGCGGGCGGCCGGGCGCGACGAGCAGCGGATTGCGGCGTGGAGGGAGGAGACCTGGCCGGTCATAAAGGACGGCGGCGGACCTGGGTGCCTGGCTGGTCTTCGAGGACGAGTCCGGCCAGGGCTTAAGGCCGCCGAAGGGGCGCACCTGCGGACGGCACTACCCCGGTAGTGACCGTGACCGGCGGCAGCAACAAGCGCGTCTCGCTCGCCGCGCTGATTGCCATGGAGCCCGGGTGTCGGCCGCGGCTGATCTACCGCGTGCACCAGAGCCGCCGCCGCGGCGGGGATCAGCGCAAGGGCTTCACCGAGACCGATTACGCCCGGCTGCGGATGCCGTGCACTAGCAGCTCTCCGGACCGCTGGTGGTCATCTGGGACAACCTCAATGCCTACGTCAGCGCCACGATGACCGAGCTGATCGCCACCCGGGCCTGGCTGATCGTCTGCCAGCTCCCGCCCTACGCCCACGAGCTCAACCCGGTCGAGCCGCTCTGGTCGCACCTGAAAAGATCCCTGGCCAACCTGGCCAAACGCAACCTCGCCCAGCTCACCGCCCTGGTCAAGACCAGGCTTAGGCGGATGCAGTACCGGCCGGGCCTCCTCGGCGGCTTCCTCGCCAGCGCCGGCCTCGACCTCACTCCCTTCCTGGATGCAGGGATCAGCCGGACTTGAGAGAGCCGGGGCGTCAAGCCTCGCGGGCTAACAGCAACTCAGGTTGACTAATTCGTTTTGTCAACTAGAGTTGCTTGTATGGACGTGATGGAGATCTGGCCGGACGCCGACCCGGCTGACGCGCTGGCCGCGGTGGCGGCGTTGCGGCGGCTGGCCGACCAGCTGGAGGACGTGGCGGTGGAGCGGGCGATGCGGGCCGGCTGGGGCTGGCCGCAGGTCGCCGAGGCGCTCGGCGTCACCCGCCAGGCCGTCCACAAGAAGCACGCCGCGCGGCTGATCGCTGCGGGCGTCACGCTGAGGAGGCGGTAATGGTCATACGGTTCGCTGAGCATGCCCGCGCGATCGTGCGGCAGGCGGAGAAGGAGGCGGAGGAGGCGGGGTCGCCGGCGGTCGAGGCCGGGCACCTGCTGCTGGCGATGACCGGCGAGCACGGGAGCGAGGCGCGGGACGTGCTCGCCTCGGCCGGCCTGGACCGGGACGGGATCCGTGCGGCCCTGGACCGCGAGTTCCGGCAGAGCCTCGCCGCGGCGGGGGTCACGCTGCCCGCTGGCGGGCTGCCGCGAGCCAGCCGCAACCCAGCCAGGCAGGCGCGCCTGGCGGCGTCGGGAAAGCAAGTGATCGAACGGGCGCTGAAGGCCGCCCTCGGACAGCGCCAGATCCGGCCCGGGCACCTGCTCCTGGGCGTGCTCGCCGCGCAGGCCGGCACCGTGCCCCGGGCGCTGGCGCTGGCCGGCGTGGACGAGGGTGACCTGGCCGCCCGGACCAGGCAGGCGCTTGAACAGGGCCAGGCATGACCCGCGCCACCGCAACGGAACCCGGCCCCGCCAGCCCCCCGGATGCCGCGGGTGACGCAGCGGTGCTCACCGAGAGCCTGGGAAAGACCTATCCCGGCGGGACGGTCGCGGTGACCGGCCTGGATCTGGCGGTGCGCCGCGGGGAGGTGCTCGGGCTGCTCGGCCCGAACGGCGCCGGCAAGTCGACCACCGCCGGGATGCTGACCACGACCGTGCGGCCGACCTCGGGCTGGGCCTGGGTCGCCGGCGTTGACGTCGCCGCGGCCCCGGCCCTGGCGCACCGGCACATCGGCGTGGTTCCGCAGCGCAACACCCTGGACCGCCGCCTGAGCGTCCGCGACAACCTCGTCTTCCACGGCCGGTACTTCGGGATGCGGCCCGCCGCCGCCCGCAGCGCCGCCGCGCGCTGCTCGATCAGGTGAGCCTGGCGGACGCCGCGGGCAGGCGAGTCGATGAGCTGTCCGGCGGGATGGCGCAGCGGCTGATGATCGCCCGCGCCATCATGCACCAGCCCGAGGTGCTGTTCCTCGACGAGCCCACCGCCTGGACCCCCAGAGCCGCCTGGCCGTTCACGACATCATCACCGGCCTGCAGGCCGCCGGGCAGACGATCATGCTCATCACCCACGACATGACCGAGGCCGACGCCCTCGCCGACCGGGTCGCGATCATCGACCACGGCCAGCTACTGGCCCTGGACACCCCGGCCGCGCTCAAGCGGTCAGTCCGCGCCGGCACCGTGGTCACCGTCACCGCCGACGGCACCGGGCCGGCGGAGCTAGCCGCCGCGCTGGCCGCCGGCGTGCCCGGCGCCCGCGACGCCCGCCCGCTCGGAGACGCCGTCACGCTCACCGTCGATGACAGCCAGCCGGTCCTCCCCGCCGTCCTCGCCGCCGCCGGTGCCTGCCACGCCCGCCTGCGCGAGGTCCGCGTTGACCCGCCGACCCTGGAAACCGTCTTCATCCAGCTCACCGGCAACGAGCTCCGCGAGTCATGACCACTCCCGCACTCACCGCGCCGCGGTCCCCGGCGCTGGCCGCGTTCGCCGCGCTGCTCGCCCGCGACCTCACCGTGCTCCGCAAGCAGCCCGCCGACTTCATCACCCGCACCATCATCCAGCCCGTGCTGTTCGTCTTCGTCCTCGGCTACATCACCCCGCGGATCAGCCAGCCCGCGGCAGGCAGCGCCACGCAGGCAGCTACCACCCTGCTGGCCGGGATGCTCGCGATCGTGATCCTCTTCCAGGGCCTGTTCGCCGTGGCCCTGCCGCTGGTACAGGACCTCGGCTACACCCGCGAGATCGACGACCGGCTCCTCGCCCCGCTGCCCGCCCGCGCAGTGGCCCTGGAGAAGATAGCCCTCGGCACCATCCAGGGCCTGCTCGCCGCCCTGGTCATCTTCCCCCTGGCCATCGTCATCCCCGCCGCGCCCCCGGCCCTGCACATCCACTGGGCGGTGCTGCTCACCCTCGCCCCGCTGGCCGCCCTCATGTGCGCCAGCCTCGGGCTCTTCCTCGGCACCGCCATGGACCCCCGGCTGGCCATGGCCCTGTTCGCCGTCCTGATCACCCCGCTCATGTGGCTCGGCTGCGCGCTGTTCCCGTGGAGTGCACTTCACGTCATCCCCTGGGTCCAGGACCTCGCCCTCGCCGACCCCCTCACCTACGCCAGCGAGGGACTCCGCGCGGCCGTCAACAGCCAGCCCCACCTCAGCCTCCTGGTCGTCTACCCCGTCCTGACCGCCGCCACCGGCCTCCTGCTCTGGCAGGCCACCCGCCTGTTCACCGCCGCGTCATCAGCTGACGACTGGGCTCTGATAACCCCCACGATTAATGATCTTTAGAAGGGCTGCCAGTGGCGGGGGGCGTCTGGGTCGTGCAGAGACCTGAGCCGGGTCTGGAACTCGCGGGCCACGCGATCGCTCTCGCGGACGTTCTGCATGAGCCAGGTCGTCATCTTTAGCTCGTTGATCTCGCGGATGACGGGGAAGCCGTCCCACCGGGTGACGTCGAAGCCGTAGGCGGCGCAGAAGTCTGCGTACTCGCCGTCGGTGTGCCAGCCGACTAGGTGCTCGGTTGCGGTGACGGCTAGGTCCGTCTCAGGCTGGCCGAATGCAAAGCGCTCAAGGTCGATGAGGACGATTTGACCGTCCGGGCGCCGGATGAGGTTCTGCTGGTGAGCGTCGCCGTGTACGGCTGAGCGGGGCAGAGGGAAGGTGAGGTCGGCGTAGTCGCGGCGCAGCTGGGCGAGGCGCTCTCCGAGGAAGTGGCGTTCTGCGTCGGGGAGGTCGGGGGATGTGGTGATGCGTCCAGCGACCCGGCCGAAGATGTCTAGTTCTGGCAGGGGGAGGTCGAGTGGAACGGGGAGGCTGTGTAGTTGGCGCAGGATCCTGGCCAAGTCGCCGACGGTGGCCTTGATGCCGCTGTTGGGGATCAGTTTCCAGAACGTGACTGGGTGGTCGCGCATAACTATGGGCTGGGCGGTTGCTGTCGGCTCGATGGCGAGCAGGCCCGCATCCCGGAGCCATGAAGCGACTGCGACCTCTTTGATCGCGTCGTTCAGGACGTCGAGGTTGCGGGCTATCCGAACGACTACCGGCTCCTGGGCCAGCCGGAAGATAGCGTTCTCGCCGAGGCGCAGCAACTCGGCGCCCTGGTTGTGCAGGCCTATGGCTGAGCAGGCTGCGGCTAAGGTCGCTGAGGCATCCACGGAGGTGAATGGTGGAGGCATGGTTACCTGCGCTCTGCTAGCGGTGGGCGTGGTCGGACTCTTGGGCAACACTGTGATCACACTAGATGTCTTAGCGGACCAGGCAGCAGTCGGTGCCCTGCCGGTTCATTTGAGCCCTGACACGGTACGGGTCGAAGAGTTAGACAGTGCCGGGGCGCCGATCCCCGATGCAGCTCTGGCTAGGTTCGGTCCACCTAGACCGGTGAAGTAGCTTCTAGTGCCGCGTCAGGCAACGTTTGCCCGATTGATAATGGGGCGGAGCCCGCGTTTTGCAGCTGATCGCGGCCCGCTGTCGACCGGGGCGGGGTAGAGGTTCAGCGGCCCGTCCCGCCGTTTGTCCACGCAGAAGGCGGCCCCCGGTTCGCCGTGTAGCTCGAAGAGCGGCCGAGGTCGGAGTACCCCCGCATATCACTGCCACCACTGCTCAGCATGAACTCTCAGCTGCGACGGAGCTGGTCGCCCTCGGTCGGGCCGCTGGGTGACCGTGCGGTCTGCTGCCCCGCGGCGCCGGTGGTGAAGAACGTGGCGTAATCCTCCAACCGGGATAGCGGCGCGCTGGCGGGACATCGAAACGCTTGCGGCACTGGCTACCGCCATTAGCCTGCAATGCCGGGCAGCCGAGTCGTTAACTGAACTCATCGCAGGATGGGGCCCCGGCGTATAGCTGATCTTGGAAGATGTGCACTCGAGATCGGCCGCGGCATCTTCCTCGGTCAGGTCAGAATCGCTGCGTAGCTGGCGCAGTTTGGTAGTGAGTTCCGCCTTCTTCACGGCTGGGCGGCGATGAACTCATACAGGTTGATCGCGCAGTTCACGACGTCGGTCTCAGACGGGTCCGGCTCATCTAGGACTTCGTGCAGGCCGCAGCTCGCGTGGCGATCACCCGCTGTGATTTCCGCCGGAATAACCTTCCGCCGGAGCGCTGAACGGCCAGGATCGCTGTCGGCGTCAGCGTCTGTGGCTACTAGGCGAAGGGATCGTCGGGCCTTCGATCTGCGGGGCGTCATTGTTGCGCTGCGCGGTTTTCTCATGGGAGCGCTGGACGGCCCTGCCGTTGCGAGAGGCTGCACCCTGAGGATCGGACTGGATGACTACCGGGCGCGGGGATGGCTCCTTAGGAGACCGGGCTGGGCGGCGGAAGACCAAGATCGTGCAAGTGGCGAATACAGCCGAGAAGGTGCCGATGCCGGTCAGGGCCAGCGGCAGGCCGGAAATATGCGCCACCCAGAGGATCGCGGTGACAACAAGACCTGACATGGATGCCGTCGCGGCGCTCAGCAGCATGTTCGTCGCCGGGAGCATGGCTGAGCCTCCCGGACCGTCGGCGCTGACTTCCACCTCTCCTTCGAGGGGACCGGCCTTGCCGTGCAAATAGACGCCTGTCCGCTCGCGCTGCACCTCTACGTTGGCGCGCCGTGTCGGATCGGGCCATTGGTCATGATCCATCACGGCCCTCGCCGTCCCATGACCCTCTCTCGCGTACTGAGATGCCCGCCATGCGCCGTTGCCGGTCCTCTGTCGCTGCACATTACTCTCCGGAACGGGTCGTGCACAGGATTGTCTTTAGGTCGGCGCCTTCCTCCCGAGGAGCCGGGTCCTGGCTCGCAGGATACATCACTTGTATGTATGATGCTAGTATGAGTGTTGACGCTGGATACAGCGAAGGCGCATACTACGTGCATGTCCATGAGTGGGACGCTCTTGCCCCGCCTCGGTGGCGGTAAGTGGCTCCCATAAGCTAACTGGGCCGACGCAGCAACGCCGGCCCAGTTAACGAAGGCGGCCCCCTGCGCCAACAGGGAGCCGCCTAGCAAACCCTCTTCACGGGAAAAGAAGAAGGACTTGTTATGACAGTACAACCTCGTGCTTCGGATCGTCATGTTCGTGGTGGTGGCAGTAATCGTGGTGATAGTGGTAGTGGCGATCTGCGCCGAATCACCGTCAACCTCACACCACGCGCACAGGAGGCGCTTGAGCAGGCAGTAAAGCTCACCCGCGACAGCAAGACAGACACGCTCAACCGGGCGATCCAGGTCTACGCCTATCTCGTGAACATCACCCAGAACGAAGGGGAAGTGTTCGTCCGCGATGCTGGGCATGACGAGCTGGAGCGACTGCGTTTCGTCTGACGCGCTCCTCGCCTGCGCTTAATCGCGCTCGGCAGGGGCCCTCTCGGGCTGACCCGTACGCTGGCCTGTCGCTGGTAGCACCCGCCTCCCACTTCCGCATCTGAATGCTCCCCTGTGGTTGGGGCACTGGCTTGGTGGATGCTGATCCTCCAGACTGGGCCGGGTGGCCGGTCGTGTGCGGGTGCGTGAGATCGACGATGATGAGGGCCGCCGGCTGGTGCGGATCGTGCGCCGTGACAGCGGGTCGGTGGTGACCTGGCGGCGGGCGCAGATGGTGCTGCTGTCAGCCCAGGGCATGGACGTGGCCGCGATCGCGAAGGTGGCGTTCACCAGCGAGGACCGGGTCCGTGATGTGATCCGCAACTTCAACGCCGATGGGTTCAGCCCTGTACCCGAAGTACAAAGGTGGCCGACCGCCGAAGTTCACGCTGGGCCAGCGGCGGGAGATCAAGAAGATCACCAAGTCCAGGCCAGCCGAGCATGGTCTGCCGTTTTCCACCTGGAGCCTGCACAAGCTGGCGGAGTTTCTGGTGGCCGAGGGGGTGGTCGATGACATCAGCCATGAGGGCCTGCGCATGCTGCTCCGCGAGGAAGGCCTCACCTTTCAAAGGCTGAAAACCTGGAAGATCTCCACCGACCCCGGCTACGCGGTCAAGAAGGGCCGGGTCGAGTACCTGTATGCGATCGCCGACCGTGAGGTCATCCCCGAGCCCGGCGAACCAGAGGTGATCTTCTGCGTGGACGAGTTCGGGCCGCTGAACCTTCAGCCCCACCCGGGGCGGCAGTGGGCAGCGGTCAGCGGCAAGAACAAGGAGCCTGGCCGTAAGCCACGGCCCCGCCGGCGTGCCACCTACACCCGTACTGCCGGGGTGCGGTACCTGTTCGCCGCCTACGAGGTGGGCGAGGACAAGATCTTCGGACACATCAAGCCGCGCAAGAACCGGGCCCGGTTCCTGGAGTTCTGCCGCTACCTGCGCTCCGTCTACCCACCCCAGACCAGGATCGCGATTATCTGCGACAACTTCACCCCGCACCTGACGACCAGGAAGGACAAGCGAGTCGGGCAGTGGGCCGCGGCAAACAACGCCGAGATCGCTACACGCCGACGAATTCATCCTGGTTAAACCGCATCGAGGCGCAGTTCACGGCGCTGCGGTACTTCGCCCTCGACGGCACCGACCACACCAGCCACCAAGAACAGGCCAGCATGATCCGCCGGTACATCATCTGGCGCAACAACCACGCCTACGACGAACGACTCCGCCGCGTCGTCGCCCGGGCAAACGTTGCCTGAAGCGGCACTAGTGTCCCGAGTCGTTGATTCGTCGAACAGTAGGCGGCCAGGGTGTCGTCGGCGGTCTTGGTTCATACGAACGGCCTTGGGTTGGCGTTCCAGGCGTTCATCCACTGGCGGATGTCGGCTTCGAGTTCGGTGACGCTGCGGTGCGCGGAGCGGCGGAGCTTGGCTGCGACCCGCTGCCGATCACGTCGCCGCAGAGGCAGCGCAATCATAGCGGATCCTGCGGCGGCACCTGCCCGTTCAGGCCAGATTGAGCCTGCCAGGGTCACCGTGACCGATATGCTGCGCAGTTACGCCACCTTGGGGAGGGTGAGGCGTGGCAGTCAGGGATGAGGACCGCCTGCATGTGGAACTGGACCGCCAGCTGTCTGAGGTCAGGGCATCCTGTGATGGGCTCGCCACGCGGTCAGGCTTGCTGGTAGCTGCGCTGGCGGCGGTTGCTGCGATCCTCGCGCCTCGCATACACCCTGCCCACCACTTGCCACTGCTGATCCTGACGCTTGTAGCCCTGTTCATAGCCACAGTTGCTGGGGCAGTGACACTGATGCCCTGGCTGAAGGTGGGTCCAGGTGCAACATCGCTGGCTGGATGGATCGAACGTCCAGCAGCCAGGACAACCAGGCTGGTGTTCGATGGCAAGCTCACGGCTCTCGATGCCAACCTGACACGTCTGCTGGTGATGCGCTGCTCCTTCGTGGTACAGGCGATATTCAGCCTGGTAGCTGCCGGGTTAAGCTTGTGGTACTCGGCATGGAAGTGAGGCAGTGTCCATGACGGAGCGAGAGGGCCGAGAGAGCCAGCAGGAGGATAACCCTGCTCCTGGCGGCGGCCGTGCGGGCTACATCATCTCTCGCCAGGGCATCATCATCTTCCTGGACACTTTCGCGACCGAGGGAAGCAAGCATGACCCTCAGTCCCGAGAACAGGAGCTTGACGCGCTCGTTGGACAGCTAATTGAACATGTCGGCGGGTACAGCATCGTCAGCGCTTCCGAGTCTGGTGGCGGAACCTTTCGCGGCGGCCCTAACGAGCCAGGCGAGGCAGTCACCCTGGACGATCAGTATTTCGAGGAAGTACGCCAGGCCGTTGGCCGTGGGACTCCTTCAGTACTGCTGGGAACATCCACCAGGTCACTGAACCGCAGTCTTGCGAAGATCAGGGCTGCAGAGCGCGGGGAACCCCCACCACATACGCTAGTGGATAAAATCGTGGACGTAGCCTTCGTGGTGCTTGTGGCTTTCTTCGTGCTCCTGACGGTCCTTGGCCTGCCGTATTCTACGTTTGTGATTTTCGATTTCGAATTCGGCTTCCCTCGGGGAGTGGGTGCGGCTGCTGTGGTTTTCTGTGCATGCGCAGTTGGTGGGTACCTGGGCTTCCGTGCACGATCTAAACGCCAGAAGGAAAAACAGGAAAAGAAAGAATACGAAAAGATGCGGGGTAGATGAGGCGGGCCGAAAAGTCCCGATCGTTTGATGTCCCATCAGGAAGCTGCGGGTTGGCTGGATCAAGTACGACCTGCGATGGCCCCAGTCCCCTGAATCGTTGATCCGTCGGCACCAACTAGGGGGCTCAGCTCGCGAGCCGCCAGCCCGTGATGTGCCATGATGCGCTGGGGTCGGTCGGCGGGCATGACCAGCCCTCGCAGCACCGCCCGCCAGGCCGTCACCGTCCCGGCCCGCATGGCTTCATATCCTCTCGCCGCGGGTCATTGACCCAGCACGAGGCTACTACTCTTAGTAATGACTTGCTACAGCTTGTGAGAGACGCTCTCGCCCATCAGGCCGCGCAACCCTAGCTGCTACTCGTCGGCCAGCAGTCTGGACACTGCGGCTTCAACATTAGCGGCGCTGGGTCGGGTGTAGAGGCATGTGGTGTCTAGCCGACCGCCTTGCTGCCGATGAATCAAGGACTCAGGACACTAGGTCACCCCCGTCTGCACCAGAAGCCCGCCCTCTCCCACGAACCAGCTACCCCGTGGGTCAACTGGAACAGGCCATGATAAGCGACGTGGACTTCCTATCCACGCTTCTTGGCAATTCTTCGGCGGGCGGGTCGTAGCTTTTCTAAAAGCGCCACGTGATACCAGGTGTTGCCCGTAGTGTGTTGTCGAACTTTTTGGGGGTGTTATGTCCTATTTAATTGAGATTCCCGTTGAGGGCGGTAGCCTCGTGGTAGAGGCAGGTCCAAGTCAGCTCCCAGGTGATCTAGATCTTGCAGCATGTCGGCCGGGTGACGTGGTAGCTCACGCCACCGAGGCGCTGGAACGGTCGCTTGACCAGCTCAAGCCTGCGGTCACTGCGGTAGCCCGACGCTTGCGGGCAATCCATCCAGACGCGTTCTCGGTCGAGTTGGGTGTCGTGTTAGGTGCTGAGTGCGGGCTTTTCGTGGCCAGGGGATCAAGTGAGGCGCATTTAATGATCACCTTTTCGTGGAACGGGGCGGATGATCCAGGTGGCGGGTTTGCCAGCGAGGATGACTGATGGGGAGACGGGCCCTAACGGCTTCGTCGTAGCCTTGCTCACTGCCGCCGGCCAACGCGTTGGCGTGGGGTTCCTAGTCGGATCCGGCGACATCATTACGTGCGCGCATGTCGTGAACGTTGCGCTTGGCCGCGGAATGCGGGCGCAGGAAAGACCCACCGGGAGACTCACAGTCGAGTTCCCGCTGCTGCCGGACGTTGGTGGTTGGTCACTCAGAGTCACCGCGAAGGTGCTGCGCTGGGTGGCGCCTCCTCGTGACGGTGTCGTCGGGGAAGACATAGCTTGCCTGCGGCTGGAGAACAGCTGTCTGCCGGATGGAGCGGCCCCTGCCGCCCTCGCGGCTGGCCCGGTTCGGGCAGGACAAGTAGTGGACGTATTTGGATACCCAAACGCTCCGCCCAGGCCCGATGGCGCTTGGGTGGAGGCAGTCGTCAGAGGATTAGTAGCAGGTGGTCGGCTACAGCTCGACGCCGCGCCAGGCACAGCTCTTCGGATCCAGCCCGGCTACAGCGGAAGCCCGATTTACGACCGGGCCTCCGGGCTGGTTGTAGGCATGCTGGTGGCTGCCCCAGGCGCGGGTCTGGAGCGGGACGCCTACGCCGTTGCCGTCGATCAGCTCGCAGCGACGTTGGCAGATCTCAAGCCCGGGGCCGGGGACCCGACTGTTGTTAGCCGACGTCGGGCAGGCGGGGAGTTTCTTGAGCGGATTGCTGGCATGGGCGTGTCCTCGGCTGACTGGAGATTGACGCTTGGGGTGCCTGTAGTACCAAGGCACTTGCCCGCCTCGACACGGCATTTCGCCGACAGAACCAAGGAACTTGAAAAGCTCACCGAGCTCACAGACGAGGCGGCAGGCACGGACCGGGCAGTGGCGATCTCAGTCATCGACGGGACCGCTGGTGTCGGCAAGACCACGCTGGCCCTCCATTTCGCGCACCAGGTGGCCGACCGTTTCCCGGACGGGCAGCTCTACGTGAACCTGCGAGGTTTCGACCCGGTCGGGCCGCCGATGTCGCCTGCCGAGGCGATCAGGCTCTTGCTGGACGCCTTGGCCGTGCCGGCGGCAATGGTCCGAGGGGGTCTGGATGGACAAGCGGGTCTGTGGCGCAGCCTTGTTGCGGGCAGACGGATACTGCTAGTGCTTGACAACGCGCGGGATGTCGATCAGGTCCGCCCGCTACTTCCGGCCAGCCCTGGCTGCATGGTCATCGTGACCAGTCGAAGTCAGTTGACCAGCTTGGTAGCAGTCGAAGGCGCCTCTCCGCTCACCTTGAACGTCTTGGCCGACGCCGATGCGCGAGAAATGCTAAGCCGCCGACTCGGTGCGCCGCGGGTGGTCGGCGATGCCCATGCCGCGGGCGAGCTGATCCGCTTGTGCGCGGGGCTGCCCTTGGCGCTGAGCATCGCTGCTGCGCGCAGCGCGAGCCAGCCGGGGCTCTCCCTCGCCGCTCTTAGTGCAGACCTGCGCGATGCTCGCAGGCGGCTGGACGCCTTGGATGTGGGGCACGAAGCCACGAACATCCGTGCCGTGATGTCTTGGTCATACGAGCAGCTGAACGTCAGTGACGGACGGCTGTTCCGCCTCCTCGGACTACACGCCGGGCCGGACATCAGCGCTGCGGCTGCGGCAAGCTTGGCTGGGGTGCCGCTGGATGAAGCGCGCCGTCGGCTCGGTGTGCTGACCAGGGCGCACTTGCTGGTTGAGTACACGCCTGGCCGGTACACCAGCCACGACCTACTGCGTGCCTACGCCGCCGAGTTGACCGAAGCGGCTGACAGCGAGCGAGAGCGTCGGGCGGCTATCGGGCGGCTGCTCGATCATTACCTGCACACGGCAGCTGCGGCTGCGCTACTGCTACATCCCACCCGCCGATGGGTCAGTCTGGCGACGCCCCAGCCGGGGGTGACGCCGGAGCGCATCGGCGACATGGGGCAGGCCCTGATCTGGTTCGCTGCCGAACGCCGGGCCCTAGTCGCGAGCGCCAGACTAGCGGCGGAGATAGGTTTCGACACCCATGCTTGGCAGATCCCCTGGGCGCTGTCCCGGTTCCTGGACACGCAGGGCCGCTGGCACGAGTGGACGATCACCGAGCAGATCGCCATGGCCGCCGCGCAGCGCCTCGGGGACCGAGCCGCTGAAGCGGGTGCCCACCAGCGATACGGCTACGTCAACGGTCGGCTGGGCAATTACACGGTGGCCTATGCTCACCTTGCGCTCGCACTGGACATCCACACCGTGCGCGGGGATCACGCCGGGCAGGCTTACGTGCACAACGCCCTGGCCGTCACCCTGAACTTCCAGGACCGCTACGAAGAGGGCCTCGACCACGCCCGACGGGCGCTGGATTTGTATACAGCCATCGGCGACCAGTCCGGCCGGGCTCTCGCCCTCAACTCAGTTGGCTGGTTTCACGCCAAGCTGGAGGACTACCAAGAAGCCCTCCGCTTCGCCAGTGAGGCGCTCGGCCTCTTCTTTGACCTAGGCAACCAGGAAGGGGAGGCGAGCGCGCTGGACACTCTTGGGTACGCCCAGCAGCACGTCGGCAACTACTCCGAGGCCACACGCTATTACCTGGAGGCCATTGGGCTGCACCGGCAGATCGGCAGTCGCTGGGGATTGGCTGAAACGCTCAACCACCTGGGCGACACGCAGTACGAGGCCGGGAGTCCGGACGAGGCGCGCGCGGCGTGGGAAGAGGCGCTCGCGATCTTGGATGACATCCGCCACCCGGACGCTGCCGGGATCCGCGCCAAGCTCAGCGAACTGGAAGCCGGGTCCGCGTAGTCCCGGAGAAGCACTTCGAAGTCCTGCGAGCCGGTTCAGCAGGTCAAACCTTGGCTGATCTGTGTGTGCATCGGACGGCATCTGTTGACATGTGCTCGGCCGCTGCGGGGAGCAGTCTGGTTTGCCATTCGGCTTGGGCTGCCAGGGTTCTGAGTGTGCGCTCAGGGGCCAGGTAGAGGGTGGACCAGAGTTCGCTTAGCCAGTCGAGGGTGTACAGACAGAGCATGTGCTGGTCCCAGCAGGGTGGGAGTGTGGCGGCGATGTTTCCGTAGCCGGGCCGATAGATCTGCTCGACCCAAGCGCGCAGCCGGTCGATCGCGGCGCCGCGTTCATGCCCGGTGAGCTTCCACCAGCGTGGTGTTGGGACCGGCTGGTACCCGGAATCCCGGTCGCCAACGCCGCCGCCGCGGTTGGCGAGCTGGGCATTGAGTGCGGCGACCTCGGTGTCGAGTCCGTGGAGCGTCTCGATGATGACGTCGTGGCGAGTGAGGGTTGCCCCGATGGCATCGAGGCGCGTTCTGGCCGAGGTGACCCGGTTGGTGAGGTCCTCCAGCCACGCCGTGAGGTGCTGGTGGTGCCCGGTTTCGCGGGCGTCGATGCTGCCGATCTGTTCGCTGTGCTGAGCGATCTGAATAATGACTGCGGCCAGCGCGTCGTCAGGAGCGGATGTCATGCGGGTTCCGCGTCATCATCCCAGGGATAGCGGATGCCATGATCGTTCCCGTTGATGGCGTAGACCGGAGTATCGGCGTCCAGCGCGTCGTCAGCCCCGATGCGCGGTAGTGGGATCAGTGGAGTAGTTTCAACCGTCGGAATGAGGGTGGCGGTGGTCTGCCCGGCGCGACGTGCACGCCGGTAGGCGCGATCCTTCCAGCCCATGCGCAGCTTGGCGATCACTGGTGCGTAGCCACCCCGTATGACCAGTGCGCGCCCGGCGGGCAGTTGGCGGATCATCTCGGGGGTCATGACCGGGTGGCGGGTGTGCCGGTCCTCACCGTGCTCGCGCATAGCCGCGGTGCCGCACAACAGCGAGGCGGCCTCCAGGGTGGCCGGGTCGCTGATTCCGGGCAGCCAGATCTTTGCGCCGGAGGTGTCCATGATGACGCGGGCGCCGTCGCGTCCCCACCGGGTGCGCAGTTGGGCTTCGCCGTGCGCGACGCTGATGATCTGGATGCCCTTCCCGCCGGAATCGGCGAGCCAGGACGGCACGGGGACAGGGCAGATCTGGGTGACCTCGTCCAGGGCCATGAGCAGTGGCGGGTCGAGCCGCCCACCCGGCATCCGGCTGCCGGCCAGCGCGGTGGTGTAGTGCAGCTCGCTGCACAGGCAGGCAAACAGCGGCGCGACCGGGGATTCTTCGCCGCGCGTTTCGGCGATCAGGTACAGCGTCCCGGTCTCGCGGAGGAAGCCTTCGAGGTCAAGGGACTGGCCGGGTGCGGGCAGCACGGAGGCGGCCAGAGCTGGGTCGGCCAGGAAGGCTAGGGCCCGGCTCATCGTCATCCGGATGGTCTGCGCGGTTTTGTTTGCCTCGCCGCGCAGCTCCGCGAGCTGGGCCGCCCACTGCGGTCCGGGCCCGCCGGCGGCCAGCAGGATCTCCTCTGCTTCGGTGCTCCGACTTCCGCTGACCCACCGCGCGACCGTAGGGAGATATAGATGCTGAACGCCTGCCGCGTGGAAGTAGGCTCGCAGATAGTCACTGGCTTTGCTGGCCCAGAAGCTGGCGTCTTCGACTCCCTTCTGACTGACCGACTCGGCGAACCCGTCGGCGCGGCGGATTGCGGTGGCCGGGTCCTCGCACCCCTCGACTGGATTCCACCGAAACGTCGAGGGCACGTTGCCGACGCCCTGAGGGTTGAAGACGTGGACCGGGCCGAGGCGGGCGCGGATACCGGAGGTCAGCTCGAACACGTCGTGCTTCGTGGTAGTCGAGATGACAGGGCCGGGGTAGCGGAGGATGACCGAGGCCAGCCATCCTGTCTTGCCACCCCGCGGCGGGCTCTGCACCACGGCGTGTTCATCAAGCGGCAGCCGTAACCCGTGCCGGAAATGCGCCCGGCCGAGGAGGATGGAGTATTCGCTGACCGGGCCGAGGGCGCGCTGCCAGAACGACAGCGACCGGCGGGCGCGGCCGCTCCGGCGGAACATCGCGAACCGGCCCCAGCGTAACCACAGCTCAAAGAGGGTGGCCTGCCCAGCGCCGGGGTGCAGTCGCAAGTGCAGCCGGATGCGCAGGTGGCGGACGCGGTTCCGGGGCAGTTGCCGCCACGGCACGAACGGCAGGAACGCCCACTTGATCCCAGTCAGTACCAGGGCCGCGATCAGGAACACGGTAATGATCAGCGCAGGGTCTCTTGTCATCGTGGGTCCTTCTGCTGGTGCCCGTTTTGCAGGGCGCGAACGTGGTTTAGGAGCACGCGACGGGCGGTGCCGGGGGAGAGGTCGACCTCGGCGCCGATGGTGTTGGCGATCCCGGAGACCTGTTTGAGCGGCAACGTGGTCAGGTCATGCCGTTTCCCGGCCAGCGCGAGCATTTGGGCCTGCTTGCCCGGCGGCTTCACCGCTGGCAGAGCGCGCCGGGTTCTGCCCGGGCGGCGCGATGATTTCTGGAGCTCGGCTGGGCGAGGTGTCTTGCGGCCGGGGGCGACGGGACATTCCTCCAGCGCCCACCGGCGGAATCCGGCGAGCGTGGACGGCGGGGCGAGCACCAGGCGCAGCAGCCACAGAACGAAGCTGCCGAGGACGGCCATGGGGGTGGCCTCATCATCGGTGAGGACCTGCCCGGCGTGCTGTGTGCGGGCGATCACCCAGACTCGGATGACGCCGATCAGGGTGTCGGACGCCAGCGCGTACACGACTGCGGGCATGATCCAGATGGCCAGGTCCCGCCAGCCCGAGCCGGAGGCGAGGGCGTTCATGCCCAGGCTCAGCCCGACGCACCCGAGGTTGAGGGTGCGCGCACGCAGTGCCCGCTTGCCGTGTAGCGCCAGCGCAATGCCGAGCGCGGCGAAGATGAGCGACCCGACGTCGGGGATGCCCGCCTCCAGGGCAGCGATGACGGTCGTGTGCTTGACCGACCAGACCAGGACGTACTGGGCCTGCCAGCTGACTACGGCCGCGGCTGTCGCCAGGATGGCAAGCGCGGCCATGGCGTTACGCAGCCATGCTTGCGCACGATGCGCGGGATCCTGTCGCACGGGCCGGGGAGTGATCAGGCGCGTGGCGCTGATCGGAGGGCCAGCGGCCGAGCTGCTGGCCGGTCGGACGCGGTGCCGTCCGGCAGTTCGGTGTGCGGGCAGGGCCATCACTGCGGGCCCCCCTGATGGCGGTGGCCCGCAGGAC
>CAVQPP010000424.1:0-50093 GCA_963714445.1 uncultured Actinomycetota bacterium | reverse complement strand
GCGCCGCAGCCGAGCACGAATTCGACCCGATTCCGTTCGACGCAGAAGCAGCACGCATCTACGGCAGGGTCGCAGCCGCGGTTATCGCAGCAGGACGCAAGCCACGCCGTCGCGCCCTCGACTTGATGATCGCTTCGATTGCCATCGCGGAAAGCCTCCCGCTTTACACCACCAATCCAGACGACTTCGTCGGCCTGGAGCAGCTCATGACCATCGTTCCGGTGCAACGACCCTTCACTACGCACTGACAGCAGCCGCGAAGTTGAGGGCGGAGCGGAGCGCAGCCCTAAGTCAGCGAAGCGTCCAGCGCGCAGCGTGTGCGGCAGCGCGATGGGTTCGCGGAGCGTAGCGGAGCAGGGGTGGGAGGGCGGGTCAAAATCAGCGCGGAGCGCGTTAAGCCGAAGGCGGTATCGAGCCGAAGGCGTCAGAAGAAGCCGAAGGCGGTATTGGAGCCGGAGGCGTTATAAGGAGCCGGAGGCGTCAGGAGACGACTACGCCCTCTACGGTGATGGGGCCGTCGGGCCAGCGGCGCAGGGCGACGCGGTCGCCGGGGCGGGGCCAGATCCGGCCGCCGGCCTTGGCGCGTGCGGCGGCTAGCAGGAGCGCGGCGCAGTAGGTGGCGCGCGCGGCTCCCGAGGTCATCAGGACAAGTGCGCCCGATTGGTCACACTTGACGATTCGACCGGGCATTAGGCCCGGGGCGGTGCGGTCGAGTTCCGCTACGTCGGCTTCGCTCCAGCCCAGGCCGTCGGCTGGGACGGCCACCATGGGAGCGGTGGAGCGACCGGCGCGGTAGCGGCCGTGCTTGTTGCGCGGAGGGGGCACGTCTGTTGCTGGCGCTCGGTCGCCTGCGGCGGCGCTTGCCTGCATCGTGTCCTCCATGGTCCATGACGTGTACGGCTAGTACGGCTCGGGCACCGGCTCGCGGCCGGCACCGTCTCTTCTCTCCGCTCTCGCGGTTCCTATGCTGCGCCGCTTGTGAGCTGCGTTGTCAAATATCCGTTATGCGGATGATCGTGTCATCCTAGGCGACGGGACAGGTGGTGTCTCGGAGATATTGTCACTCGCCACGTCTGCTGGTTCGACGGCTTTTTCACCGGCACTTTCGTCGCTCATGTCCCCTTCCGTCGCCACTCGGGCACTCGTGTCGCGCGCGTCACGGGGCGGGGACGCGGGCGGGGAGACCGAGTCGGAGGGGTCGGGAGTGGCGCTCGCGGGGGCCGTGGCGCGGACGGCGTTGTAGACGGCGCCGATCAGGACGGCCAGGGCGGTGATGTAGAGCCAGAGCAGGATCGCTGCCGTCGCGGCGATTCTGCCGAAGCCCGCGGAGCCGCCACCGGAGTGGAGGTAGAGGCGCAGGAGCGTGGAGCCGACCGCCCACATCGCGAGGGCTACGAACGCACCGGGCAGGTCCTCTAGCCAGCGTCGGCGGTGCGGGAGTGCTAGGTGGTAGAGCGTCGTGAGGAACGCCACAGCTGCGGCGGCGACGATGGGCCAGATGAGGGGGCCAAGGACGGCTGCGGCAGTGGGGGTGATTTCGGTTAGGAGTTCGGTGCCGGCTAGGACCAGGGGGACTGTGGCGGCGCCGAGGAGGAGCGCGGGTAGGTAGAGCGTGAACGCTAGTAGGCGGGTGCGCACGATGCCGCGCAGGCCGTTTTGGCCGGAGGCGACGGTGATGGTGTCGATCGCGACGTTCAGGGCGCGGGAGCCGGACCAGAGGGCGATTAGGAAGCTGACTGACACAACGTCGGCGTGTCCTGACGTCAGCATGTCGTGCAGGGCGGGAGCGACGGTCTGATGTACGGCGCGCTGGGACAGGACCGTGGCTGCGGCGTTGGTGACTACTTGTTCTAGGTGCGCGGCGCGGGCTGCGCCTAGCTGGCCGTGTAGGTAGCCGAGGACGCCGACGGTGCCTAGGGCGAGCGCGGGGAGGGAGAGCAGGATCCAGAAGGCTGCTTCAGCGGCTAAGCCGGTGACGCGGTAGCGCATGCAGAGGGAGAAGGTGATGCGGACCCGTGACTTGGGCTTGCGGCGGGTGTGGCGGGTGGCGGCGTCGTCAACGTCGCTCGGCGAGCGGCGTGGGCGCGGCGCCGCGGAGTGGAAGCGCGCAGTGGTGGGGTGTGACGCACTGTTAGCTCCGTTGTCAGCCATGGCCTTGAACAACACCGTGTCCGTGAACACCGTTTCCGTCTACGTCGTGGTTCGTGCTCAACCGCACCGGACAGCTCACGCTACCCAACCCGGCAGCCGACCCTCAACGCGACCGCTCTCAGCGGTCTGCGATTCGCTCGGGCGGCGGTCACCGGTCCGGGCGCAGGCGAATCCGGACAAGGCCTCCCGAAGCCGCCCCGAAGTGCTCGACGACCGGTAAATTTCAGGTAAAGAGCCTACGTGAAGTCCGAATTGTCCTCGGCCGCGAGGCTTATCTTTTCGCAGCAGGCGTATCTGACACCCGGTCTACTCCCCGGACCGGACGCGGAGTCGCCTGACGCCGAATCCGGTCGCGAGACCGGAACCGGGGAACCACCGTTCGCACCACCGCTTCCGGGACCCACCCGGCTTCTGCCGGTCCCTCAGGCGGTCGGCGCGTTCAGGGGTGAATCGGGCTTACCGTGCGCCGCATACCCAGTTAACCGCGGCCCGGAACGCACCGTAGGGCACTTTCCGCCCGAACCCGTCAGCTCACCCGGTAGGCGCTTGGAAAGTGACCGTATTGGAGTGCGCGAGAATGGCGTCCCACAGACGGGCCAAGGTATCCATTCCTTCCCGTTCCGTCATGACCCTCACTGCGACGACCGCCGCGGTCGCCACCGGCGTGGGCTTCGCGCCGACCGCCAGCCACGCGGCCTCGGTCACCGACATCGAGAAGCAGGTCAGCACCCTTAACACGCAGGCCGAGCAGGCCACGAACGTCTACGACGGCACCATCGAGCAGCTGGCGAACCTGCAGAAGCAGGTGGACAACCTGCAGGGCGAGGCCGCCACCTTGCAGCAGTCGATGGGCAAGGTGCTCGGCACCCTCGGCCCGCTGGCCGCCGCCTCGTACCGGGCCGGCTCGGTGGACCCGACTCTCGAACTAATGCTGCAGACCCACCCCGACCAGTTCCTCCAGCAGGCCGCGACGATGAGCCAGCTCGGCGAGGTAGAGGCGATGAACCTCAAGTCGCTCAAGGTCGAGCAGGCGCAGCTGACCACGCTGAAGAAGACGGCCGCCGACCGGCTGGTGCAGCTGCAGCAGGCCGAGAAGCAGGCCGCGGCGATGAAGGCGCAGATCGTCGCCAAGTTCCAGCAGGCCCAGTCGCTGCTCTCCCAGTTGACATACGATCAGCTGCAAAGCTTCAACTATTCGGGTGTCAGCGCCGGTGAGATCGCGGCGGTGCCCCCGGCTACCGGGCGTGCGGCGATAGCGATCGACTTCGCGAAGTCCAAGTTGGGGACTTGGTATTTGTGGGGCGGCACGGGACCGCAGTACGACTGCTCAGGACTGGTGCAAGCGGCGTGGGGCGCCGCGGGCGTGTATCTTCCGCGCACCACGTACGAGCAGGCGAGCGTCGGCTACGCAGTGCCCGCGATCCTCGAGGATCTGGAGCCGGGCGACGTCATCCTCTACAACGGCGAGGAGCACGTGGCGCTGTACATAGGCGGTGGACTCGTCATTCACGCGCCGACCACCGGTATGCAGGTGCAGTACGGCCACTGGAACATGATGCCGATTTCAGGCATTCGGCGGATGACCTGACCTTTCGGTAAATCCGTTTGGCGCACTGCGAGTTGCGGTCAGCTACGTACCGTCGTTGGCTTGTTTCGTAGAGAAATATGACGGAACAGCAGAACGGTGGTGTCCAGCCGTGGGTCGCAAGAGCGGTCGCGTTTCCGTGATGCTGGCCATCGCCGCCGTCGCGGCGAGCGCCGGGTGTACGTCGGCCTCGGGGAGCTCAGGAGGCCCGACCGAAAACGCGGACGGCGCCGGGGTGTCCGGCGCGAAGGACCTCCAGGCCAGCTACGAACAGACCGTCGCGACCGCGCTGCCGTCGATCGTTCGTATTGATACGTCGAGTGGGCTGGGATCGGGGGTCATCCTCGATACCAACGGCGACATCGTGACCAACGCGCACGTCGTCGGCGCGGCCAATACGTTCACGGTGACCCTCTCGACAGACCGCACGCCACTGGACGGCAAGCTGGTCGCCTCCTTCCCGCAGGGCGACCTCGCCGTGATCAGGCTGACTAATCCGCCAAAGGGCCTGAAAGCCGCGACGTTCGCCGACTCCTCGAAGCTCCAGATCGGCCAGATCGTGATGGCGATGGGTAACCCGCTGGGGCTGTCCAGCTCGGTGACCCAGGGCATCGTCTCGGCGACCGGACGCACGGTGAACGAGCCGGGCGGCGGTAACGCACCACCCACGACGCTTACCGACATGGTGCAGACCTCCGCCGCGATCAACCCGGGCAACAGTGGCGGCGCGCTGGTCGACTTGAGCGGCCAGATCGTCGGCATCCCGACGCTGACCGCCGTCGACCAGGAGCTCGGCGGCGCGGCGCCCGGCATCGGCTTCGCGATCTCGTCGAACACCGCGCGAAACATCGCCGACCAGATGGTGAAGAACGGCAAGGTCACCAACTCGGGGCTGGCCGCGCTCGACGTCTCCGTCCGCACGGTCGCGGACCAGAGCGCGCGGCCGGTCGGCGTCGGCGTGATCTCGGTCACGGCGAACGGCGCGGCGGCGAAGGCCGGGATCATGGCCGGGGACTTGATCACTCAGGTGGCCGGCACCCCGACGCCGACGACCTCGGCGCTGTCCGAGACGCTGGCCGGGCTCAAGCCTGGGCAGCAAGTTCCGGTCGTGGTGACCCATGCGGACGGTTCTGAGTCGACCGTCACGGTGACCTTGGGAACGCTCGCCGTCGGCTGAGCAGCCGCTTGGCGGGCCGGGCAAGTTCCGAGAATTCTTCGGCCCGAATCTGTCTCATACTTTGGTCCATATCGTGAGCTCGGATGGACTGCGCTCGCGACCGGATGGCAGCCTCACTGAGAATGCCCTCTCGCGAAGGACGACAGATGACCGAGTCGAGCACGCCGGAACCCACTGCGCGCAGTGGCAGCGTGCGCACGCACCAGGTGAGACGACACCGCGGCGAGGGCCAGTGGGCAAAGGGGCACTTCACCCCGCTGAACCCGAACGAGCAGACCAAGAAGGACGACGACGGGCTGAACGTGCGCGCCCGGATCGAGAACATCTACTCGGTGCGCGGCTTCCAGTCCATCGACGGCGCGGACCTGCGCGGCCGGATGCGCTGGTGGGGCCTCTACACGCAGCGCCGGCCCGGGATCGACGGCGGCAAGACCGCGATTCTTGAGCCGGAGGACCTGGACGACGAGTACTTCATGATGCGCGTGCGCATCGACGGCGGCCGGCTGACGGTCGCTCAGCTGCGCGCGATCTCCGAGGTGTCGGTCAACTACGCGCGCGGCACCGCCGACGTGACCGACCGGCAGAACATCCAGCTGCACTGGATCCGGATCGAGGACGTCCCGGCGATCTGGCAGATCCTCGAGGCCACCGGCCTGGAGACCACCGAGGCCTGCGGCGACACCCCGCGCGTCATTCTCGGCTCGCCGGTCGCGGGTGTGTCCAAGGACGAGGTCCTGGACGCGACCCCGGCGATCGACGAGCTGAACCGGCGGTTCGTCGGCTCCAAGGAGTTCTCCAACCTGCCGCGCAAGTTCAAGACCGCGGTCTCCGGTTCGCAGGACGTGGTGCACGAGGCGAACGACGTCTCGTTCGTCGGCGTGGTCCACCCCGAGCACGGCCCCGGCTTCGACGTGTGGGTCGGCGGCGGCCTGTCGACCAACCCGCAGTTCGCCAAGCGGCTCGGCGCCTGGATCCCGATGGACGAGGTGCCCGAGGTGTGGGCCGGGGTCACCGGCATCTTCCGCGACTACGGCTACCGGCGGCTGCGTAACCGCGCGCGGATGAAGTTCCTGGTCAACGACTGGGGCGCGGCGCGGTTCCGCGAGGTGCTGGAGACCGAGTACCTCAAGCGCCCGCTGCTCGACGGCCCGCCGCCGCCCTTCGTGCCGCCGAACAAGCGCGACCACGTCGGCGTGCACGAGCAGAAGGACGGCCAGTTCTACGTCGGCTTCGCCCCGCGGGTCGGCCGGATCGACGGCGCGACGCTCGGCCGGATCGCCGACCTGGCCGAGGGCGTCGGCTCGGACCGGATCCGCACCACGACCGACCAGAAGATGCTGATCCTGGACGTGCCCGGCGACCGGGTCGAGGACCTGATCAGCGACCTGAAGGCGCTGGACCTGCAGGTTCGGCCCTCGGTGTTCCGCCGGCACACGATGGCGTGCACCGGGATCGAGTTCTGCAAGCTGGCCATCGTGGAGACGAAGGCGCTGGCCGCGCAGACCATCGACGAGCTGGAGAAGCGGCTGCCGGACTTCGACACCCCGGTGACCATCAACGTCAACGGCTGCCCGAACTCCTGCGCGCGCATCCAGGTCGCGGATATCGGCCTGAAGGGCCAGGTCGTGCGGGACGCGGACGGCAACCAGGTCGAGGGCTTCCAGGTGCACCTCGGCGGCCACTTCGGCGCCGATCTCGATGACGACGGCTCGTTCGGCCGGAAGGTGCGCGGTCTGAAGGTGACCGCGAAGGAGTTGCCAGACTATGTCGAACGAGTGCTTCGCGCGTTCGAGGCAAATCGGGCCGAGGGCGAATCCTTCGCCGCCTGGACCGCACGGGCCACCGAAGAGCAGTTGTCCTGATGTCCAGCCAATCCCGCAAGGCCGTAACGGTCATGAACGCCCTCGTCCCCGAAGTGCGTCTCACACTGTGGCTGCACCCGTCTCGTCGCGAGGCTGAGCCTTTCGTGGGCAGCGCCGTCTCACGAAAGCGTCCAGATGATGGTACGAGGTGGACGGAATCGCACCGGAACTGGCACGCTCGTGACATGTCCCGCGCCGGAATCGCCCTCGTAGTGCGACGCCACGTCGACTACAAGCGTGTCTCCAGCGCGGTCTGTTTGCCGACGCGATAATCCGCCCGCTCACTGCCTAGAACAACTAGCAGCAACCTCCGAGGGAGATCCCCCGGAGAGCAATGCGGGTGCGGAACGCGTCGGCTCGGAAGACTCCACATGCTCTTCTTCCGACCTCTCGCGTCGCGCACCTGAAACGACCCGGAGGTCCGGACCCGTGAGCTCCCACGCCAGCGCATCTGATCCTGACACTGCCCCCGCCACCCACGGCTACGACGGCGGCGGCGAGCAGCGTGCCGCCCCACAGTACTGCCCTTACTGCGGCGACGAGGACCTGCGTCCTGACGAGTCGTCCCGTCGCGCCTGGGAATGCCGCGCCTGCGCGCGCGTGTTCGAGGTCTCGTTCACGGGACTCAAACTGGGGGTACTCGCATGACTGCCGGAGCGGCGATAACAGCGGAAACGTCAGAAGCGACCGACCTGCGGGCGCTGGCCGACGCGGCGAACGAGCGGCTGGCCGGTAAGAGCGCCGGCGAGATCATCGCCTGGGCCCGCGCGACCTTCGGCGACGACGTGGTCGTAGCGTCGTCGATGGCTGACACGCACCTGGTGCACCTCGCGCAGTCGATGGCGCCCGGCATCAACGTGCTGTTCCTGGACACCGGCTACCACTTCGCCGAGACGATCGGCACCCGCGACGCGGTCGCGCAGGCGTACAAGGTCAACCTGATCTCGATCACGCCGCGCCAGAGCGTCGCCGAGCAGGACGCCGAGTTCGGCGCGAAGCTGCACGACCGCGACCCGGACCTGTGCTGCGCGATGCGCAAGGTCGAGCCGCTGGAGCGGGGCCTGAAGCCGTACACCGCGTGGATCAACGGGATGCGCCGTGAGGAGTCGCCGACCCGGGCGAACATCCGCGTGGTGGACTACGACGCAAAGCGCGACAAGATCAAGATCTCGCCGCTCGCGGCGTGGACACAGGACGAGGTCGACGAGTACGTCGCCGAGAACAACGTCCTGATCAACCCGCTCTTCATGGACGGCTACACCTCGATCGGCTGCGAGCCGTGCACCCGCCGCGCGCTGCCCGGCGAGGACCCGCGCGCGGGCCGCTGGGCCGGCCTGGCGAAGACCGAGTGCGGGCTGCACACATGAGCACTCATCAGACCGAGCAGAGCGACCAGACCGAGCAGACCGAACCGGAATCGACGAAGGAGGCTGCTGTGACCGTCCTCTTCGACGCGCCGTCGACAGCGGAATCGACATCGGGGCAGCTACGTCAGTCGCACCTCGACACGCTCGAATCCGAGGCCGTGCATATCTTCCGTGAGACGGCGGCTGAGTTCGAGCGTCCGGTGCTGCTGTTCAGTGGTGGCAAGGATTCGATCGTGATGGTGCACCTGGCGCTGAAGGCGTTTTGGCCGGCGCCGGTGCCCTTCGGGCTGTTGCACGTGGACACCGGGCACAACTTCCCCGAGGTCCTGGCCTACCGCGACCGCGCGGTCGAGCGGTATGGGCTGCGGCTGACGGTCGCGTCCGTGCAGGACTACATCGACGACGGCCGGCTGCGTGAGCGCCCGGACGGCACGCGCAACCCGCTGCAGACCCGCCCGCTGCTGGACGCGATCACCGCCGGCAAGCACGACGCGGTGTTCGGCGGCGGACGCCGCGATGAGGAGAAGGCCCGCGCCAAGGAGCGGGTCTTCTCGCTGCGCGACGAGTTCGGGGGCTGGGATCCACGACGTCAGCGCCCGGAACTGTGGCAGCTGTACAACGGCCGCCACCGCGTCGGCGAACACGTCCGGGTCTTCCCGCTGAGCAACTGGACCGAACTGGACGTGTGGCAGTACATCCAACGAGAGCAGATCGAACTGCCCGACGTCTACTTCGCGCACGAACGCGAAGTCTTCAAGCGCGACGGGATGTGGCTGACCGCCGGCGAATGGGGCGGCCCCAAGGACGACGAGCTGATCGAGACCCGGATGGTGCGTTATCGCACTGTGGGTGACATGTCGTGCACCGGCGCAGTAGATTCGGCTGCTGACACGATCGAACAAGTCATACGGGAGATCGCTGCTTCGACGTTGACCGAGCGCGGTGCCACGCGCGCCGACGACAAAATGTCCGAGGCCGCGATGGAAGACCGCAAACGGGAGGGGTACTTCTAAATGACCACCACCCACGACGACGGCATCTCACTCCTGCGCCTGGCCACCGCAGGCTCCGTCGACGACGGCAAATCCACCCTGGTCGGCCGACTGCTACACGACTGCAAAGCCGTCTTCACCGACCAACTCGACGCCGTCGAACGCGTCTCGCGCGAACGCGGCCTCGACGCCACCGACCTCGCGCTGCTCACCGACGGACTACGCGCCGAACGCGAACAAGGCATCACCATCGACGTGGCCTACCGCTACTTCGCCACCCCACGGCGACGCTTCATCCTCGCCGACACCCCCGGACACGTGCAGTACACCCGCAACATGGTCACCGGCGCCTCAACAGCGCAACTCGCCGTCGTCCTGGTCGACGCACGCAACGGGATCGTCGAGCAGACCCGCCGCCACGCCGCCGTCGCCGCCCTGCTCCGGGTGCCGCACGTGGTGCTGGCCGTGAACAAGATGGACCTGGTCCACTACAACGAAACCGTCTTCGCGCCGATCGCCGACGAATTCACCGCCTACGCCGCACGCCTGGGCGTCCCCGACGTCACCGCGATCCCCATCAGCGCACTAGCCGGCGACAACGTCGTGGAACCCTCCGCATCCATGGACTGGTACGGCGGACCCACCCTCCTGGAACACCTCGAAGCCGTCGACGTCGAAGAAAACCCCGCCGCACACCCCGCACGCTTCCCCGTCCAATACGTCCTACGCCCCCAAACACCCGGCGAACACCGCGACTACCGCGGATACGCCGGACAACTCGTCTCCGGCGTCCTACACCCCGGCGACCCGATCGTCGTGCTGCCCTCGGGTCAGCGTTCGACGATCGCCGGGATCGACCGGCTCGGACAGCAGGACGTCCCGGTCGCGTTCGCCCCGCAGTCGGTCACCCTGCGCCTGACCGACGACCTCGACATCTCACGCGGCGACATCATCGCCCCGGTCGCCGACGCGCCGCACGTCACGCAGGACGTCGTCGCGACCGTCTGCCACCTGGCCGACCGTCCGCTGCGCGCGGGCGACAGGGTGCTGCTGCGGCACGCGACCAAGACGGTCAAGGCGATCGTCCGCTCGCTCGACGCGCGCCTGGAGATCTGCGGCCTGATCGAGCAGCCCGACCCCGAGACCCTGTCCGTCAACGAGATCGGCCGCGTCACGTTGCGCGTCGCGTCCCCGCTGCCGCTCGACGAGTACACCGCGAACCGGCGCACCGGTTCGTTCCTGCTGATCGACGAGAGCGACGGTTCGACGCTCACCGCCGGCATGGTCGGCACGCCGCTGGCCGGCACCGAAACCCCTGCCGCCACCGCCGCTACCGCGGTTCCCACGCAGTCTGTCGGGGCGTAGCAGATGCCTGACTTCATACTGGCCGGGATCTCCGGCGCGATCGAACCGAGGGAGACGGGGCGGCTGAGCGGGTGTACCAGCTCACGCGCCTGCCCAGCCGTGCTCTGAAACCCAGGAGACGAACCCGCGGCTGACGCGAGCGCATGTCACGCCGCCGGTCGCTCACGCCTGAGCACGTATCTGTCTCAAAGCCCTCATTTCCGACACAGCCGAGGATTCCACGTGTCCCCGCTCCGTATCGATCGCCCCGTCCACGTGCGCACGCTCAAGCGCATCCTGCTCGGTGCCACCGCTTTAGCCACGCTGGCGGTCACCACCGCCTGCGCCCACGCGTCCTCCCCGACCACGACCCCGGCCGGCAACGTGAACGCCTCCGGCTCGGCCGCCTCCGCCGGAACCCCCGCCGACTCGCTGCGGCTCGGCTACTTCGCGAACGTCACGCACACCACGCCGATCGTCGGCGTCGCGAAGAACTTCTTCGCCGGCAAGCTGGGCTCCACCAAGCTGACGACGCAGATCTTCAACGCCGGTCCGGACGAGATGACCGCGCTGCTCGGCGGGAAGATCGACGCCGCGTACGTCGGACCGTCCTCCGCGCTCAACGCGTACGTCAAGTCCAACGGCGGCCTGACCATCGTGGCCGGAGCGGAGAACGCCGGCGCCGAACTGGTCGTCTCCTCGAAGATCAACTCGGTCGCCGACCTCAAGGGCAAGACGCTGGCCAGCCCGCAGCTGGGCAACACGCAGGACGTGGCGCTGCGCTACTGGCTCAAGCAGCAGGGCTACCCCACCGACCAGCAGGGCAACGGCGAGGTGAAGATCACGCCGACCGACAACGCCACCTCGCTCGCGCTCTTCGAGGCGGGCAAGATCGACGGCGGTTGGGTGCCCGAGCCGTGGGCGTCACGCCTGGTCGTCGAGGGCAAGGGCCACGTGCTGGTCGACGAGAAGACGCTGTGGCCGAACGCCCACTTCGCCACGACGAACCTGGTGGTGTCCAACGCGTTCCTCCAGGCGCACCCGCAGACCGTCAAGGCGCTGATCGCGGGCCAGCTCGACGCGAACGCGTGGGCCACCGCGAACCCGACCGCCGCGGCGACGCTGGTGAACTCCACGATCAAGACGCTGACCGGTAAGTCGCTCAAGGACGCGGTGATCACCCGGGCGTGGACCGAGGAGAGCGTCACCAACGACCCAGAGGCCTCGTCGCTGCAGACCAGCCTCGACCACGCCGTCGCCGACGGCTTGCTCAAGCAGACTTCGCTCAAGGGCATCTTCGACCTGACCCTGCTCAACCAGGCCCTGACCGCCGCCGGGCAGCCGACCGTCTCGGCGGCCGGGCTCGGCAACCAGTAGGCATAGGCCAAGGAGAGGAAACAGCGAGATGACGGTGACGATCGACGAACGGCCGGACGCCCGTACCGCGCTTCCCGAGGCGGCACTGCGGCTCACCGGCGTGACCAAGTGGTACGGCAAGGAGAGCGGCGCGCCGGTACTGGACGGAATCGATCTCACCATCGCGCCCGGCCAGTTCGTGTGCCTGCTCGGCGCGTCCGGCTGCGGCAAATCCACGCTGCTCAACCTTGTCGCGGGCCTCGACCCGGTCAGCTCGGGCTCGATCGAGCTGGCCGGGGGCAAGGCCGCGCTGATGTTCCAGGAGTCGGCGCTGTTCCCGTGGCTGACCGCGTCGGCGAACGTGGAGCTCGCGCTGCGGCTGCGCGGCGTGGGCAAGAAGGCGGAGCGGCGCGCGGAGGCCGAGCGGCTGTTGCGCCTCGTCCGGCTCGACGGCGCCGCGCACAAGCGCGCGCACGAGCTGTCCGGCGGCATGCGCCAGCGGGTCGCGCTTGCCCGGGCGCTGGCGCAGCAAGCCGACGTGCTGCTGATGGACGAGCCGTTCGGCGCCCTCGACGCGATCACCCGCGACGTGCTGCACGGGGAACTGACCACGTTGTGGGAAGAGACCGGCGTGACGATCCTCTTCGTCACGCACAACGTGCGCGAGGCGGTGCGGCTCGGCCAGCGGGTCGTGCTGCTCTCCTCGCGTCCCGGCCGTGTCGTGCGCGAATGGCAGGTCGGCATCCCGCAGCCGCGCCGGATCGAGGACGCCGCGGTGGCCGAGCTGGCCCGGGAGATCACCGACGAGCTGCACAAGGAGATCCGCCGCCATGGCTAACGGGACTGAGGCCGCGTTGACTGACAGCGCGTCGGAAGACAACATCGCGTCGGCCGGCACAGCTACCGCCGTCACGCCCAGGCCGTCGGAACTCGCCCGGCTCGAAGCCGGCCTGGACGCCCTCGATACGGCAACGATCCGGAATCAGCGGCCTTGGTGGCGCATCGCCATCTCCCGGGTGCTGCCGCCGGTCATCGCGCTCGGTGCGATC
The DNA here is from genome assembly GCA_963714445.1 of uncultured Actinomycetota bacterium. GTDB lineage: Bacteria > Actinomycetota > Actinomycetes > Streptomycetales > Catenulisporaceae > Actinocrinis. The sequence continues at coordinate 37,210 of CAVQPP010000424.1, read as the reverse complement.
CTGCTGGTCTGGGACCTGCTGGTCGCTCGCGCACGTGCATTCGGGCGAGATCATGCTGCCCGGTCCCGGCGACGTGTGGAACTCGCTGCGCGCCGATTGGGGCCCGAGCCGGATCGGGCCGGCGATCTGGGACTCGATCTACCGGGCCGTGATCGGCTTCACCGTCTCGGTCGGCATCGGTACGGTCATCGGACTGTTCGTGGCGCGTGTTCGACCGCTGCGCGCCGCAGTTGCACCCCTGCTGTCCGGCCTGCAGAACCTGCCGTCCGTCGCCTGGGTGCCGATCGGCATCATCTGGTTCGGCCTGACCCCGGCGACGATCTACACCGTCGTGCTGCTCGGCGCGGTCCCGTCGATCGCGATCGGCCTGATCGACGGCCTCGACCGGGTCCCGCCGATCTACCTGCGAGTCGGCCGCAACCTCGGCGCCAAGGGCCTGTCCTCGGTGCGCTTCGTGCTACTGCCCGCGGCGCTGCCGGGTTACGTTTCCGGGATGAAGCAGGGCTGGGCGTTCGCCTGGCGCTCGCTGATGGCCGCCGAGCTGATCGCGGTTTCCCCACAGCTGGGGCCCGGCATCGGCCAGGTGATGAAGTTCGCGCAGGACAACGTGGACCTGTCGTTGGCCCTCGGTTCGATCATCATCATTCTGATCATCGGAATCGGCATCAACCAGGTGTTCTTCGCCCCGCTGGAGCGCCGGCTGCTGCGTACCCGAGGCCTGGCCCAGCAATGAAGCACACAACGAAGCAGACACGATGACAGCCACGACCGCCATGACCAAGAACCCCGCCCTGCTCGCGATCGCGCACGGATCGCGTGACCCGCGCCACGCCGCCGCGCTGCACCGGCTGCTCGACGCGGTCCGGCGCGCGCACCCGGGCCTGCTCGCGGAGCTGGGATTCCTCGACCTGTGCGGCCCGGACGTCCCCGAAGCCCTCGCGCGCCTAGCCGCGTCAGGGGCCGAGAACGTCGCGGTCGTGCCGCTGTTCCTGCGTCACGGCTACCACGTCGGCCACGACATCCCCGCGGTGACCGAGCGCGCCCAGCGTGCACTGCGCCAAGCACCCTCGCTAGCGATCGCCCCGCCGCTGGGCCCTGATCCGCTCCTCATGGACGCCGTAGAGCGCCGACTACGCGAGCAAGGCGTGCGCACCACCGATCCCCGCCTCGAGCTAGCCCAAGCCTCGGCGACCTCCCCCACCGCCGCCGACTTGATCAATGATCTGAAGCAACAAGGCGCGACACGTATCGCCGTCGCCGCGTACTTCCTAGCCCCCGGCCTGCTCTACGACCGGGCTCTCGCGGACGCTCAGGCCGCAGGCGTCCCCATCGCCGCGCCACTCACCACCCCCGACGACGAGCCCCCAGCCGAACTCGTCCGTCTAGTCCTCACGCGCTACGCCCAGGCAGCCTTCGTCCGCCAACCCGCCCTAGCCGCCGCCTAACGCGCACAATCACACGACACCAGGCTCCACACACATCCACACACACGAACGGGCCGCTCCCTCGTGGGGAACGGCCCGTTTCGGCTGAGTCCGACCCAGCCAGAGTCGAACTCAGTCAAAGTCGAACTCAGTGCGACTCCAACGAACTCAGTGCGAGTCGCCGGTCGGCTCGGGAGCCTCGGCGCTCTCCTCGCTGGAGAAGGTGACATCCTTCGGGGTGCCCGGGCCGGCCAGCATCTCCGGCAGGCTCAGCACCAGGTCCGGCACGCCGAGCACCGCAGCGCTGACCAGCTCGGCGGCGCCGCCGCCGACGTGCATGCCGCCCTCGTTCCAGCTCTCCCACGCCGCGTTGAGGGTGGGCAGATCGTCCGTCGGGCCACTGTCCGCCAGCGCGGCGGCGGGGGCGATGACCGGGAGGGCCAGCGCTGCGGCACCGATGATGCCGAGGCGGGTCTTGTTCATCCTGAACTCCTTGTTCGCGGGATCGCGTCTGTTGGGAGAAACGACCCGCGAAACGCGGAGTTGCACAAACCCACCCGTTCAGCGCAGTTCTATTATTTATACGATTGTTGATGTCTCGCTCAGACAGTGATCAACAAGCGGGGATCAGCCGGCGAGCAGCCGCTTGCGCTCGACCTCGATGTCGAACGCGCCAGGCGGGTAAGCCGGATCGATCCGCTCCAGCGCCTCGAGCAGCAGCCGCGTGATCGCGTAATTGCGGTACCACTTGTGGTCCGCCGGGATCACGTACCAGGGAGCGTCCTCGGTGGAGCACTTCTCCAGGGCGAGCCGGTACGCCTCCTGGTACTGCGGCCACAGCGCGCGCTCGTCGACGTCGCTCGGGTTGTACTTCCAGTGCTTTGACGGATCGTCAAGCCGCGTGAGCAACCGCTTGCGCTGCTCGTCCGGCGAGATGCGCAGGAAGCACTTGATCACCACCGTGCCGTCGGCGACCAGACCCTGCTCGAAGCGGTTAATCAGCTGATAGCGCTTTCCGATCACCATCGGCAGCGCGAGCTTGTGCACGCGGGCGATCAGCACGTCCTCGTAGTGCGAGCGGTCGAAGATGCCGACCTCGCCGGCCTTCGGCAGCGCGTTGCGGATCCGCCAGAGGAAGTCGTGCGCGCGCTCCTCCTCGGTGGGCGCCTTGAACGCGGTCACCCGGATCCCGTTCGGGTCGAGCTGGCCGACGACGTGGCGCACCGTGCCGCCCTTGCCGGACGTGTCCATACCCTGAAGCACTAGCAGAACCCTGCGATTACTGTCCCCGCCGCGAGCCGCGGCGAACAGTCGCTCCTGAAGCTCATCGAGCTTCGCCGCCAGCTTGGGCAGCTGCGCCTCGGCCTTCTCCCGCGACGAGACGCCAGGCGTAGCGCCCGGGTCGAACGCCCCGAGATCCACCGGACCGCCAGGCAGCCGCAGCAACTCGCCAAACGCCCCGTCAATCGCCTCGTCAGCGTCAGCAGCCTGCTCCCCTGCCCCGCCAGCAGCCGCCTCCCGCGCAGCGGTCTGCGCCAGCTCCTGCGCGGCCGCCGCTTCGCGGGCCGCAGCGCCGTTAACCGCGCGGTCGTACTCCGCTGTGACGATCTCTTCCGCGATCTGCTCGACCAGCAGCTGCGTCGCGCCCTTGGGCCGAGGCCGCTTCGGCTTGGTCAACTTCGGCGCTGGCGTCTTCGGCCCCGTCGCCTTCGACGCGGTCGCCCTGGACCCACTAGTCACCGCGGCGGCGCTGGCACTAGCCTTCGTGGCCTTGGCCTTTGCGCCGTCAGCCCTCAGCGCCTCGTCTTTGTCGTTGCCCGGGCGACCGCCCTTCGGCGCCTTGCCCGGCTTCGCGCGCATCTTCTCTTTGTCCTGGTCGGCGCGCTTGTCCTTGCGCTTGCCGACGGCCTTTCCGCCGGGCTTCGCCACGTGATCGCTCCTTGGTCAGACGCTGTACACCCATTCGTCTGGCGCGATTCTTCCATGTCAGCATTGGATGTGCACTATCGGCGCAAGCCCTCGTTCACCTTCCGTCCACCTAAGTGACGGATGGGATTAAACTCGCCGGGCCGACGTTCGCGAGCGATATCAACCGCGAGATAGCCCGCAAGCACTTCTTCCGATACCCGCCGGCCAGCAGCTGCGCCGTGAAGACCTGATCGCCCGGATCATCGAGCTCGAACTCATCAATACAAACCAGCTCACGCGTAGCCAGCCGGGCAACGAACCCAGCGAACCCAAGCCGCCCCATCGGCACCGTGACCTTGCTCTCCCGCTCACCTATCCCCGCAGGTCAGCCCGCACCTGCGCGCAAACTCACCGCCGCCCCACGCCCCACCCTGCGCCAGCCCACCGCCTGTGCAAGTCTTAGCCCGTGCAACAACTTCTGCCCCGGCCGAGCCGTGATACCGAGCCCGATCTGACCGTCGTTTACGCCTATCCCGGCCACGCGCGCCGTTGGGTGCGCGCGAACATGGTCGCCTCCGTAGACGGCGCGGCGCAGGCTGATGGCAAGTCAGGCGGCCTATCCGGCGAGGCCGACAAAAAGGTCTTCCGCGCGCTACGTGCCCTGGCCGACGTGATCCTCGTCGGCGCGACGACAGTACGCACCGAGGGCTACCGTCAGCCCGCAGTCGCCCGCGACGATTACGCGAAAGCCCGCGAAGCCGCCGGACAAGCCGCTGCCCCCGCAATCGCGGTCGTCAGTGCCAGCCTCGACCTAGACTTCGACGCCCCCCTCTACCGCGAGCCCGTAGTCCCCACAATCACCATCACCACCACCGACGCTCCCCCAGACCGCCTAGCAGCCGCCCGCGACGCAGGCGAAGTCATGATCGTCGGCACCGGCCGCGTAGACCTAGCCGCAGCCGTAGACCGCCTAGCCGATTCCGGCCGCGGCCGCATCCTGTGCGAAGGGGGCCCGAACCTGCTAGCCGGCCTGGCGCACGCGTCCCGCATGGACGAGATCTGCCTAACCCTCTCGCCCCAGCTACTCTCCGGCCACGCCAAGCGCGTAGCCGACGGCCCGCTGCTAGATCCCCCGCTCCCACTCACCCTGCACACACTGCTGCTGGAAGACGGATTCCTCTTCACCCGCCACCTGGTCACCCCCGCGTCCCCCACCCCGTGACCACGCCCACTTCACAGCAACATTCCACTCAACACTCGACAAAACGGGCCCCGACTTGGGTGTTCCACCCGGCCGCGCGGCTCCCCACTTTGCACTCCTCGCCTGCGGCCGGGCCACCGGAACCACCCACTGGCACCTGCGCCTCTTCCGACGCGCGACTCCCCCGAGCGGTTGCGCCGTCTTACCGATCACTTACGATCAATTCCCGCCGCAACCCGGAGGCGCGGCCATTCCCCACTCGGACGTACGCTCAAAGCATGGCTTACGAGGTGACGAAGTCCGACGACGAGTGGCGTGCCGAGCTCTCCCCGCAGGAATACCGCGTCCTGCGCAAGGGCGGCACCGAGGCAGCCTTCACCGGTGAGTACACCGATACCGAGACCGTCGGCGTGTACAAGTGCCGCGCCTGCGGAAACGAACTGTTCCGCTCCGACACGAAGTTCCACTCCCACTGCGGCTGGCCGTCCTTCTTCGACCCGGCCGACTCCACCGCAGTCGAGCTCATCGAAGACCGATCCCTAGGCATGACCCGCACCGAAGTCCGCTGCGCCCGCTGCGGCTCCCACCTGGGCCACGTCTTCGCCGGCGAGGGCTACCCAACCCCCACCGACCAGCGCTACTGCATCAACTCCATCAGCCTGACCTTGGAGCCGGTCGAGTCCGCCGCGAAGCCCGGACCCGCAGAAACCTCAGCCTCCTAACCTCCGGCCACGTCTGCCGCCGAAATCGCGTCGCCAACCCGAATGGCACATGCGCCGTGGACACGGCTCGTCGCGCGCAGTTATGTGGAAACGCGTTACGAAGCCAGGAGAGGGGGTGCACGATGCGGAAGGTACTTGACTGCCGGGATGCTCCGAGCGACACGAATTGCTCGCTGATGATCTCCGGGACCGAGGAGGAAGTGGTGGAGGCCGCGGCACAGCACGCTGCCTCGGTTCACGGCCACGACGACACTCCGGAGCTGCGCGAGCAGCTTCGCGCCGTACTCAAGGACGAAGTACCGGTCGGCTAGTACGCGCTCAACACTGAACACGGCAGGCACACGACGCTCCCGCTGACAGGTTCGGCGGGGGCGTCGTATCGTCACGGCGAAGGGAACGGGGTCTCGAGCGGAGAGGGAACAGCATGGCGACGTGGGACGACGTGCGGCGTATCGCGCTGGGGCTGCCCGAGACCTTCGAGTTCGAGAGCCGGGGCTCGATCCACTGGCGGGTCAAGCACCGGGAGAACGGTAAGAACTTCGTCTGGGAACGGCCGCTGGGCAAGCGTGACGTCGAACAGCTGGAAGAGCTCGGCGTGGACGTGCCGGACGGGCCGATTCTGGGCGTGCGCGTGCCGGATCTTGGAGCCAAGGAGGCGGTGCTCGGCTCGGACCCGGACGTGTACTTCACGATCCCGCACTTCGACGGCTATCCGGCGGTGCTGGTGCGGCTGGATCGGATCGGCGTCGCCGACCTCGAGGAGTTAGTGGTCGAGGCGTGGCTGTGCCGCGTGTTGAAGGGCGTCGCGAAGAAGTACCTCGACGAGCACGCCGGCCAAGCGCGCTGAGCCAGAGGCGCTGCCCAGACTCGCTGCGCGAACGCACTACAGAGAGCCAGGCGAACGGGCGAATCCACCACAGTGTGATCGCGGCTGATCCTTTGCGGTAGCGGCACGTATGCGCTTGGCTGAAGGGCAGTCGGCCAGGGCGGCTGGCTTGCGGCGACCGTGAATCGCCGCCGTCCCCGCGGGAGCCCGGATGCGCCTCACCCCGACGGAACGGGACCGTCTGCTGCTGTTCAACGCGGCGCAGTTGGCTCGGGCCCGGCGTGCACGCGGGCTGCTGCTGAACGTGCCGGAGGCGACGGCTCTGATCGCGGACACCGTTTGCGAGGCGGCGCGTGACGGGCTGCGGCTGGCCGAGGCGATCGAGGCGGGGCGGACGGTGCTGTCGGCCGCGGAGGTGTTGCCCGGCGTGCCGGACGTCGTCACGGAGATCCAGGTTGAGGCGGTGTTCGATGACGGGACGCGATTGGCGGTGATCACGGATCCGTTCCAGGGTGCGGGCTCGCTTGCTGGACGGGCGCCGGGGGCGATCCTGCCGCGCGAGGAGCGGGAGGGAACGGAGCGTTCGGCGGGGGCGTCAGGCGGGGCGGAGCGTGAGGGGCGGGGGGCGGTCGCGTTGGGAGTGCGAAATGTTGGCGACGTGCCTATCTCGGTGACTAGCCACTTCCACTTCTTCGAGGTCAATCGGCGGCTGGCCTTCGACCGTGCGGCCGCGTATGGGCTGCGGCTGGACATTCCGGCTGGTTCGTCGACGCGCTTCGAACCGGGGGTCGTGGTCGACGTGGAGTTGGTGCCGATTGGCGGTGCACGCGTCGCGATTGGGTTCTCGGGGCTGGTGGACGGTCCGTTGGACGCGCCGGGGACGCGTGAGGCCGCGATCGAGCGGGCTAAGGCCGAGGGTTATGCGATGGAGTTGCGATGAGCCGACTGGAAGCGCATGACTACGTGTCCGTACACGGCGCGCGGGTTGGGGATCGGATTCGGCTTGGGGATACGAACCTGGTCGTCCAGGTCGAGCACGACTCGCAGGAGCCGGGTAGCGAGTTCCTGGCCGGGTTCGGGAAGACGGCGCGGGATGGACTGCATCTGAAGGCTGCGTCTGTCGCGTCGACGTGCGACTTGGTGATCAGCAATGTTGTGATTATCGACGCGGTGCTTGGCGTGCGTAAGGCATCGATCGGGGTGCGTGGGGGGCGGATTCACGCGATTGGGCGCGCGGGGAATCCGGACACGCTTGATGGCGTGGATGTGGTCGTCGGGACGGGGACGGCGATTGTGTCTGGGGAGGGGTTGATCGCTACGGCTGGGGCGATCGACACGCATGTGCATCTGTTGTCGCCGCGGATTATGGAGGCTTCGCTCGCGTCCGGGGTCACTACGATCATCGGGCAGGAGTTCGGGCCGGTGTGGGGCGTCGGGGTGAACTCGCCTTGGGCGCTGCGGCACGCGTTCAACGCGTTCGACGCTTGGCCGGTCAACATCGGCTTTCTGGCGCGGGGGTCGTCCTCTGATCCAGCGCCGCTGATCGAGGCGCTGGTTGAGGGCGGCGCGTCCGGGTTCAAGGTGCACGAGGACATGGGTGCTCACGCGCGTGCACTCGATACCGCTTTGCGGGTCGCCGAGGACTACGACGTGCAGGTTGCCCTGCATACCGACGGATTGAATGAGTCATTGAGCGTCGAGGACACGTTATCCGTGTTAGAAGGGCGGACCATCCACGCGTTCCACATCGAGGGCTGCGGAGGCGGGCACGTGCCGAACGTGCTGCGATTGGCTGGAGAGCCGAATGTGATCGGGTCGTCGACGAACCCGACGCTGCCGTTTGGGCGCGACGCGATCGGCGAGCACTTCGGGATGATCGTGTCGGCGCATGGCTTGAAGCCGGACTTGCCTGGTGACGCGGCGTTGGCGCGCGACCGGATCAGGGCCGGGACGATGGGAGCCGAGGATGTGCTGCACGACCTTGGCGTGATTCCCATTACGTCGTCTGATGCGCAGGGCATGGGGCGCGCTGGGGAGACGGTCCGGCGCACGTTCGCGGTCGCGGACAAGATGAAGGCGGAGCGGGGGGCGGAAGATGCGAGGCACGACAATGCGCGGGTGCTGCGTTACGTCGCGAAGCTGACGGTCAATCCGGCGATCGCGCACGGTCTCTCGCACGAGATCGGGACGTTGGAGGTCGGCAAGCTGGCTGACATCGTGTTGTGGGATCCGACGTCTTTTGGCGCGAAGCCGTACCTCGTGCTTAAGGCGGGGTTCCCTGCGTATGGCGTGGTGGGCGATCCCAACGCGTCTACGGATCGGTGCGAGCCGTTGGTTTATGGGCCGCAGTTCGGTGGGCATGGGGCGACGGCGGCTGATCTGTCGGTTGCGTTTGTGGCGCAGGCGGCGGTGGAGCAGCCGAGTGCGGGGCAGGCTGGGGGTGGGATGCCTACGCGTCGGCGTCGGGTTGGGGTGCGCGGCACGCGGGGCATCGGGCCTGGGGCGATGGTGCGAAATACGCGTGTGGGGGCGGTTCGGGTCGCGGCGGCGACTGGACTCGTGACGCTTGACGGGGAGCCGATCGAGTCGGGGCCCGCCGACACGGTGCCCTTGTCGCGTCTGTACTTCTTGTAGCTGTAGGTGTAGCCGGTAGTCCGCACGACCAGCTAGGAGCGCACGCGAGCCATGACGACACCCGCAGAGCACGGATACGCCATGCCGGCCGAATGGCAGCCGCACGAGCGCACCTGGATGGCCTGGCCGACGGAGGGCTACACGCTCGGCGACAACCCGGACGAGGCCTACCGCGCGTGGTCGCAGGTCGCGAACACGATCGTGCGACACGAGCCGGTGACGATGGTTGTGGATCCGGCGGCGACCGGGTCCGCGCATCGGTGGCTCGATTCGGCGGTGACGGTGGTTGAGCGTCCGTTGGACGACGCATGGATGCGTGACATCGGGCCGACGTTCCTAACGCGCCCCGCGCGCGACGGCAAGCCGGCGGGGCTCGCCGCCGCCGACTGGATCTTCAACGGCTGGGGCGCGCAGCGGTGGGCGACGTGGGACAAGGACGCTGAGATCGCGGAGGCCGTCGCCGAGCTGGCCGGGGCACGTCGATTCGCCTCGCCGATGGTCAACGAGGGCGGCGGCATTCACGTGGACGGCGCGGGCACGGTGCTCGTGACCGAGACCGTGCAGCTTGATCCCGGGCGCAACCCGGGCTGGACTCGCGAGCAGGTCGAGGCGCAGCTGCGCGGATTCTTGGGCGTTCGAAAGGTGATCTGGCTGCCGCGCGGCCTAACCCGGGACTACGGCGAGTTCGGCACGCGCGGGCACGTTGACATCGTGGCGGCGTTTGTGAAGCCGGGCGTCGTGGTCGTGCACAGCCAGCCGGATCCCGCGCACCCGGATCATGAGGTGTGCAAGGAGAACGCGGCGATACTGCGTGCGGCGACTGATGCGGAGGGGCGGCAGTTGGAGGTCGTCGAGCTGCCCGCGCCGACTGTGCTGGAGGAGGACGGCGAGCCAGTTGATTATTCGTACGTTAATCACTATCTGGCTAATGGGCTGACGCTGCTGTGCGCCTTCGATGATCCGCGTGACGAGCAGGCTGCTGAGATTCTGGCGAAGTTGCTGCCTGAGCGAAAGGTTGAGCTCGTGGACGCACGGCCGATCTTCGCGCGAGGCGGCGGGATCCATTGCATTACGCAGCAGCAGCCGAGGGTGTGAGCGCGGAGGGTGTGACGTACGGAGGGCCTGCGTATGGAGGTACGCAGGCCCGTTAGCGCGTTAGCGCGTTACTGCAGAGCTTCGACGATCTCGGCGACGGAACGGCGGCGGCCGGTGAAGAAGGGCACTTCCTCGCGTACGTGCCGCCGGGTCTCTGAGCCGCGCAGGTGGCGCATCAGGTCGACGATCCGGTACAGCTCGTCGGCCTCGAAGCAGAGCAGCCACTCGTAGTCGCCGAGCGCGAAAGCCGGCACGGTGTTCGCGCGCACGTCGGGGTACTCGCGCGCCATCTGGCCGTGCTCGACGAGCAGATTGCGACGCTCCGAGTCCGGCAGCAGGTACCACTCGTATGAGCGCACGAACGGATAGACCGCGACCCACGCCTTGGGCGCCTCGCCGGCGAGGTACGCCGGGATGTGGCTCTTGTTGAACTCGGCTGGACGGTGCAGCGCCATGTTGGACCACACCGGCGCGCAGATGCGGCCGAGGGCGGTCTTGCGGAAGCGCGAGTAGCCGTCCTGGATCGCCTCGGCGGTCTCGGCGTGCCACCAGATCATGAAGTCCGCGTCGGCGCGCAGGCCGGCGACCTCGTACGTGCCGCGCACGACCAGTTCCTTCTCGGCGAGGTCGGCGTAAAGCTCGTCGACTTCCTGGCTGAGAGCGGCCCGGCCGCCCTCGGGCAGCGGCGCGGCGGCGCGAAACACCGACCACGCCGTGTAGCGGATCACCTCGTTCAGCTCGCGGGCCTTGCGGCTGATCGGTGTGGCGTCGGCGTCGGTCATGGCTTACGTGGTCCCTTCTCGCTGCCGGTTCCGGGTCCGTTGGTTCGCACGGTGCCGGTGACGGCTTCTGACTTCCATTGTGGTCCACTCGCCGGAGTGGCTGGAGTCAGGGGCCGGGTCGGTGGCTCCGTCAATGCCTCAGTCAGTGCCTCGACTGCCTTACGCGCGGAGGCGATGCAGGCCGGGATGCCGATGCCCTCGTAGGCGGCTCCGGCCACGGCGACGGTAGCTGGGAGCGCGGCTCGGACGCTCGCGACTCGGTCGAGGTGGCCGACCGCGTACTGCGGCAGCGCGCCGATCCAGCGCTGTACGTGCGAGTCGACGGGAGTCGCTGACAGGCCGATCGCGTCGCCTAGGTCAGCTAGCGCGGCTTTGGCCAGATCGGCGTCGTCGCGGTCTAGGTCGTGTTCTTCGCCGTGGCGGCCGAGCGAGGCACGAAGGATGACGAGGTTACCGGCGGCGTGTGCGAGCCACGGCCACTTGGCGCTGGAGAAGGTTGACGCCTTGATTGCGTGGCCGTCGACCGGCGGGACCAGGAAGCCCGAGCCGGGCAGGCCGTCCGGGCCGATCGCCGCGGCGGGGAATGCGAAGGTGACGATGGCCATCGACGCGTACTCGATCTCCGTGAGCAGCGTCGAGGCGGTGGGGGCGAGGTTGGCGAGCAAGCGTGCTGCGGCGGGTGCGGGGATGGCGAGTAGGACGGCGTCGGCGTTGATGGTGGTGGCGTCGGTTAGGTCTAGGCGCCAGCCGGTCGTGGTTCGCGTTAGGGCGGTGACTCCGACGTTGGTGCGGATGTCGGCGCCGTGCTTGGTCGCGTCTGCGGACGTGGCGATCGGGAGCCTGCCTACGCCGCCGCGGATTCCGGCGAAGACAGGGCCGCCAGCGCGGCCGCTGGTCTGAGCGAGCAGGTCGCGCACGCCGTTGATCAGGGAGGTGCCGGCGGCGGCGAGTGGGACCAGCTGCGGGACTGTGGCGGCTAGGGATAGGCGGTCGGCGTGGCCTGCGTAGACGCCGCCTAGTAGGGGCTCGACTAGGCGGTCTACGACGTCGCGGCCTAGGCGCTTTGCTACGTACTCACCGATCGCGATGTCGCCTTCGACCGGGGTACGCGGCAGCAGCCGGTCAGCGCGCACGCGCGTAAGGGCGGTCGCGTTGAGGATGCCGCTGGCGGCCAACGCACGCAGGTCGCCGGGGACGCCCATCAGTTGGCCGCCGGGCAGCGGGTGTATTTCGCCGCGACTGAAGATGCCGGCGGCGGTCGTCGCCGGATACACGATGTCGTCGCGAAGCCCGACTTGCTCGGCTAGCGCGGTGCCTTCGGGGCGGCGGGCCAGGATCGACTCGGCGCCTAGGTCGACCGGGACGCCCGCGACGCCGCCTAGCGCGAGTTTTCCGCCGAGGTTGGGCGTCGCTTCTAGCAGCGTTACCTGCCAACCGGTGCGTGCGGCGTGCTGCGCGGCGGCCAGGCCGGTGATCCCGCCGCCGATGACTGCGAGTTGCCGCGCTTGCGCTCCACCGCGCGCATTCATATTCATGTCGCACTTGCCTCGTGGACTAGTTCGACGACCCGGGCCAACACGTCCGGATTTGCGTTTGGGGGTACCCCGTGTCCGAGGTTGAACACGTGACCGTCGAGGTCGGCTGCGTCACGTAGCACTCGGCGCGTTTCGGTCTCGACCGCTTCCCAGGGCGCGAACAGGACGACGGGGTCCAGGTTGCCTTGTAGGGCCTTGCCTGGGCCGATACGGCGTGCAGCCTCGTCGAGCGGTACGCGCCAGTCCACGCCGACCACGTCGGCCCCGGCTTCGCCCATCAGCCTGAGCAGTTCGCCGGTGCCGACGCCGAAGTGGATGCGCGGGACGCCGAAGTCGGCCACCGAGCTGAGCACCTTCGCCGAGGTGGGCATCACGTGGCGGCGGTAGTCGGCCGGGGCCAGGGCGCCGGCCCAGGAATCGAACAGCTGCACCGCACTCACCCCCGCGCTCAGCTGCACGCGCAGGAAGGCCGCGGTGATGTCGGCGAGGCGGTCGAGCAGCGCGGCGAACAGGTCCGGCGCGCCGTACATCATCGCCTTGGTCTGCTCGTAGTTGCGCGACGGGCCGCCCTCGATCAGGTAGCTGGCCAGCGTGAACGGCGCGCCGCCGAAGCCGATCAGCGGGGTCTCGCCGAGCTCGGCAGTCAGGATCCGAACAGCCTCGGTGATGTAGGAAAGCTCGGACGCGTCAGGTACGCGCAGCCGCGCGAGGTCCGCCTCGGTGCGGATCGGCTCCTCGATGACCGGTCCGACGCCGGATTTGATCTCCAGGCCGAGGTCGATCGCCTTGAGCGGAAGCATGATGTCGCTGTAGAAGATCGCGGCGTCCACGCCGTAGCGGCGCACCGGCTGCAGGGTGATCTCGGCGACCATCTCAGGGATCGTGCACGAGGTCAGCATCGGTACGCCCTCGCGCAGCTTGCGATATTCGGGCAGCGATCGGCCGGCCTGCCGCATGAACCACACCGGCGTGTGCTCGACGGGCTCGCGGCGGCAAGCCCGGAGGAAGACGCTGTCCTTGCTGGAGACGCTGTGCGTGCTACTCACACCTCGATCCTCGCATGCCGCCGCGGTGTTGCGGCGGGCGGTCGCCAACACCGGACCGCTTCATTTTGTGAGGACTTTCATAGGTCGCTGGCGGAGCACTGGCGCGGCGGGCGGCCAACGGGCCGGTTCGCGACGTACGCTGCCGTCATGGCCGATCCGCACCGCGGACACCGCGGGATCCGCACCGCCGAATCAGAACCCGAGAGGACGGCGCCGCCGCTGTTCGACGGGGCGGTGGCCGGGATCGCGACGGCGCCGCTGCGCCCGGAACTGGAAGTCGATCCGCTGCCGCCGCCGCGCCGGCTCGCGTCGTACAGCCACGCCGTCTCGGTATCAGTGGCCGATGCCGAGGGCGACGAGGTCGCCTCGGGCCGGTTCGTCGCGCTCTACGAGCCCGATGGGCACGACGAGTGGCGCGGGGTCTTTCGCTGCGTGACCTTCGCGCAGGCCGATCTGGAGTCGGACATCGCCGAGGACCCGCTGCTGGCCGAGGTGGTGTGGTCCTGGCTCACCGAGGCGCTCGAACATCGCGGCGCCCGCCACTCGGTGCTCGGCGGCACGGTCTCGCGCAGCGCGTCAACGAGCTTCGGCGAGCTTGCCGAGCGTCCGGCGAGTACATCGGTGGAATTGCGGGCGTCGTGGACGCCGTTGCCGGCCGACGCTGGCGGCGAGTGGACTCCCGAGGGGGCGCAGGCCGCGTTCAGGGCGCACTTTCAGGCTTGGCTGGATCTGCTGAGCGCGGCTGCGGGGCTGCCGCCACTCGTCGCAGGGGTCACTGTGCTACCTACTGCACGGTGAGTTAGCTAGTACACAGTGAGTATGCGCGCGCACGCCGAGTCTCGGTCTGTGTGCTGACCTGGCAACTTCCTGCAGTTCTGGCCTCTTGCGCGCCGGATACGGCGAAACCCGGACATTAATGGCCGAACTCCCTGCCGCCAACCCCCGCACATTGTTGGACAACCAAGGTCTATACGTCCATACAGGTGAATATCGAAACATGATTACCCGGATGCCGGAGTGGGTAGTTCATGAGTTCACCCTTTGTCAGGGCGGTGCGGCGCCATACTGACGCGTGGTAATCGACGCTGGTCAGCATGGGTTGGCTAAGCCACCCAGGGGAAGGGCCCGCTCGGAAGCGGGCCGACCGGCGTGACGGCTCGGCCTCCGTTCGGGTGGGAAACACGAGTGAATCCCGCCCCGATCAGCCCTTCACCAGGCCGACCCGGACGGCCGTCACGCTAAAGGTCGCCACCCACATTGCCGATTTCTCCCACGTAGAGCACTACCTCGGCCGCCGAACTTCCCCAGCGGCCGACCCCTTCCAGCACCGGGAGGCCTGGTGTCGGTACTCGTCGATCACACAGCGGGCTTGCTGGCTTACCGGCCGGCAAAGCTCACAGCCATGGTCGTGGTCCACGACCTACGGGTGCGCACCTCAGTCACCCGGCATCTGTGGGCGCTCGGCGTCCGCGACGTCGTCGAGGCTTCCACCATCGCGGAGGCTCGGACTCGTATGGCGACCCCCCGCGACATCGCGGTGGTGGACGTGCATCTGCCGGACGGGCCGGGCCTGGCCCTGCTCGCCGAGATGCGCACGGCCGGATGGAGCAGTTCGGTCGCCATCTCCACCGCCGACGACACCAACGCGGTACGCGCCGCGCTTGCGTCGGGCGTGCGCGGTTACGTAGTCACCGGCGCGCGGACGCTGCCGCAGGCTCGGCCTGGGTTCGGCAGCGTGTCCGGACTTCCGGCGCACGTGCGCCAGCAGCGGCTTCAGGCGATGAGTGGCGCGGCCGGAACGGCAGCGGCGCTGGCCGCTGGCGCGGTTCCGAATACGATGAACGCGGGCTGCCGCGAGCTGTCGGCCCGCGAGATCGAGGTGCTTCGCCTCGTCGCGGACGGCCGCTCGAACAAGGCGATCGGTCAGACGATGGGTCTGTCCGCGTTGACCGTGAAGAGCCACCTCGCTCGGATCGCTCGCAAGCTGGGCACTGGCGACCGGGCCGGTATGGTTGCGGTTGCTATGCGTGGCGGCATCATCGCTTAGTTGCCCCGCAGCGGCTTTACGCGGGCGAGTATGCACGGCCGATCGGCGTGCTCGAGGGCATTCGGGCACGCAATTAGGCCGTCGCGACAGTACCTTTGGGCGACACCGCGCTATCTCACCCCCGCACGCAACGTCTACGCGCGCCCCTAGCGCGTTACCGTAAGGGCGTGACCGTTGACGCCCGCGAGCAGCCACCAAACCCGTCCGCCGTGCCACTCCTCGCTCCGCGCGACGGCGTGCCCGACGTCATCTCCGACGGCGGGACGTTAGCGGCGGCGATCTCGGCGTTCGCGGCGGCCGCCGGCGCGGTCGCGGTGGACGCCGAGCGGGCTTCGGGTTATCGCTACAGTCAGCGTGCTTACCTTGTCCAGCTGCGACGAGAGGGCGCTGGCACGGTCCTGATCGACCCGATCGCCTGCCCGGATCTCGCGCCGCTCGCCGCGGCCCTCACGGATACCGAGTGGGTTCTGCACGCGGCGACGCAGGATCTCGCGTGCTTGCGCGAGGTCGGGCTCAACCCGCCGCGCATCTTCGACACCGAACTCGGCGGACGGCTCGCCGGTTACGCGCGCGTCGGTCTGGGCCCGATGGTCGAGGAACTTCTGGGCTTCTCGCTGGAGAAAGGCCACTCGGCCGACGATTGGTCGACCCGGCCACTACCGGAACCATGGCTGCGTTACGCGGCACTGGACGTTGAGCTCTTGGTCGATCTGCGCGACGCGGTACACCGCGATCTGGAGGCGCAGGGCAAGCTCGAGTGGGCCGTGCAGGAGTTCGCCGCTGTGCTCGCCGCCGCACCGCATGCGCCGCGCGCCGAGCCGTGGCGGCGCACGTCCGGCATCCACAAGGTGCGCAAGCCACGCAACCTCGCCGTCGTGCGCGCGCTGTGGGAGCACCGCGACATGCTCGCCCGCAGAAGGGATATGACGCCGGGCCGGGTCCTGCCCGACAACGCCATCATCGAGGCCGCGGTCACGCTGCCGACGACTGTGCAGTTGCTGCGTGCGGTACCCGGCTTCTCCGGCCGTACGCGCTCCGCCGATGCGGTGGCGTATCACGCAGCGCTGCGCACCGCGCAGGCGCTGCCCGAGGAGCAGCTGCCCTCGTCACAGCCACCGCACGACGGACCGCCGCCAGCGAAGGCTTGGGAGCGCAGCGCGCCTGAGGCCGCCGCGCGGCTGGCTGCCGCGCGGCCCGCGGTGGCCGCGATCGCCGACGAGCACCTGATCCCGGTGGAGAACCTGCTCTCGCCGGACCTGCTGCGCCGCCTTTGCTGGTCTCCCCCGGCGGAACTGGACGACGACTCCGTGGCCGAGACGCTGCGAGTAGGTGGCGCGCGGCCGTGGCAGGTCGAGTTGACCGCGCACGTGATCGCCTCGGCGCTGCGCCGCGAGGCCGGGCGGCCCGCGGCCCTGTAGTTAAGTCAACGCTTTAGCGAGTGGCGCAGCGTGCGCGTTCGCTAGTGCCTCGGCCGCCTACCTTTGCCCCATAGCGAGGCGTTCCAGGGCGGTCTATGGCAAGGCGCGGGAACGTCCTCGCACTGGTTGTGCGTGGGCGTTTCCGCAACGCAGCCAGATGCCGTCATGGGACGGCGAGCGGGGCAAAGGTAGGCGGCCGAGGCACTAGCTCGACGCCTGCCTTCTTAAGCACCGTTTGAGTGCTGTCTGTCAGCCTGAAATCCCTGGGTACCGCTTCTTGTTACTGGCGGGTAGCATGGCCGTGGACCTTAAGTGGCTGCAGACGGAGGAGAGCCCTGTGCCTCGTACCGCTCGCGACGTCGTCTTCGTGGACGGCGTCCGCACCCCGTTCGGCAAGGCGGGCCCCAAGGGCATCTACGCCGAGACCCGCGCCGACGATCTGATCATCAAATGCATCCGGGAGCTGGTGCGGCGCCATCCCGAATTGCCGCCCGAGCGGATCGGCGACGTCGCCCTCGCCGCGACGACCCAGATCGGCGACCAGGGCCTGACCCTCGGCCGCACCGCCTCACTGCTCGCCGGACTGCCCAAGTCGGTGCCTGGTTACTCGATCGACCGGATGTGCGCCGGCGCGATGACCGCGGTGACTTCGGTCTCCGGCGGCATCGCCCTCGGCGCGATGGACGTCGCGATCGCCGGCGGCGTCGAGCACATGGGCCGGCACCCGATGGGCGAGGGCGTGGACCCGAACCCGCGCTTCGTGTCGGAGAAGCTGGTCGACGACTCGGCGTTGGTGATGGGTTCGACGGCTGAGAACCTGCACGACCGGTTCCCGCACATCACGCGCGAGCGGGTCGACGCGTACGCGCTGAACTCGCAGCTGAAGGTCGCGAAGGCTTACGCCGACGGCAAGATCCAGCCGGACTTGGTCGCGGTCGCCACGCGTAACTCGCTCGAGTCGCAGACGTTGCCCGGCGCGGGCTGGGATCTGGCCACCGCGGACGAGCCGCCGCGTCCGGAGACGACGCTCGAAGGGCTCGCCGGACTCAAGACGCCGTTCCGGGTTCGCGGCCGGGTGACCGCGGGCAACTCCGCCGGACTGAACGACGGCGCGACCGCGTCGATCATCGCGGCCGAGGACGTGGCCCGGGAGCTTGGCCTGCCGGTGAAGATGCGGCTCGTGTCGTACGCGTTCGCCGGAGTCGAGCCGGAGGTCATGGGCATCGGCCCGGTGCCGGCCACCGAGAAGGCGCTGGCTTCCGCCGGTATGACGATCGATCAGATTGGTCTGTTCGAGATCAACGAGGCGTTCGCCGTGCAGGTGCTCGCCTTCCTGGACCACTACGGCATCGCCGACGACGACCCGCGGGTCAACAAGTACGGCGGCGCCATCGCGTTCGGCCACCCGCTGGCCGCGTCCGGGGTCCGGCTGATGACGCAGCTGGCCCGGCAGTTCGAGGAGCACCCCGAGGTGCGCTACGGCCTGACCTCCATGTGCATCGGCATCGGCATGGGCGGCTCGGTCATCTGGGAGAACCCGCACTTCGAAGGAGCCGACAAGTGACCGAGCTGGGCGCGCGGACTGCCGAGGTGTTCCCGGACGAGGTCGTCACCTCGGCCCCGGTCCGAGTCCTCGACCTGCCCTTCGGCGCCGGGAAATTCGCCCTGATCACGCTGGACAACGGCTTCGACCACACCAAGCCGACCACCTTCGGCCCGCGTGGACTGCAGAACATCGACGCCGCGCTGGACGAGGTCGCGCAGCTCGCCGACGCCGGCGAGATCGTCGCGGCCGGCGTCACCGGCAAGCCGTTCATCTTCGCGGTCGGCGCCGACCTCAAGGGCGTCGAGGCGGTGACCGAGCGGGACCAGGCGTACGCCATCGCCAAGGCCGGTCACGACGTGCTGCGCCGCTTCGGCGAGCTGCCGGTGCCGACGTTCGCGTTCATCAACGGCGCGGCGATGGGCGGCGGCGTGGAGATCGCGTTGCACTGTACGTACCGGACGATCTCGGCGGGCGTCCCGGCGCTCTCGCTGCCGGAAGTCTTCCTCGGCCTGATCCCCGGCTGGGGTGGCACGCAGCTGCTGCCGCGCCTGATCGGCCCGGACTCGGCCGTCACCGTGATCCTGGAGAACTCGCTGTCGCAGAACCGGCAGCTGAAGGGCCCGAAGGCGTACGAACTCGGCATCGCCGACGCGCTGTTCGAGCCGGCCGACTTCCTCGAGGAGTCGCTGGCTTGGACCGCCGCCGTGATGCGCGGCGAGCTCGTGATCGAGCGTCAGCACTTCACCGAGGCCGACTGGGACGCGGCGATCGAGCGCGGCAAGCAGATAGCCGACTCGAAGGTGCACGGCGCGACCCGGGCTCCGTACCTGGCGCTGGACCTGATCGCCAAGGCGCGCACCGCGTCGCGCGACGAGGGCTTCGCCGCCGAGGACGAGGCGCTGACCGACCGGATCATGAGCGAGGAGCTGCGCAGCGGCATCTACGCGTTCAACCTGGTCCAGAAGCGCGCCAAGCGCCCGGCCGGCGCGCCGAGCAAGGACTTGGCCCGGCCGGTCACCAAGGTCGGCATCGTGGGCGCGGGCCTGATGGCCTCTCAGCTCGCGCTGCTGTTCGCGCAGCGGCTCACCGTGCCGGTGGTGCTAACCGACATCGACCAGGAGCGCGTGGACAAGGGCGTCAAGTACGTCCACGACCAGCTCGACATGCTGGCGCTCAAGGGCAGGCTCAACAACGACAAGCTGAACCGGCTCAAGGCCCTGGTTTCCGGCTCGCTGACCAAGGACGCGTTCGCGGACGCCGACTTCGTCATCGAGGCCGTGTTCGAGGAGCTGTCGGTCAAGCAGCAGGTCTTCGCGGAAGTCGAAGCGGTCGTCCGGCCGGATTGCGTGCTGGCCACGAACACGTCGTCGCTGTCCATCACCGACATGTCCGCGAACCTGCGGCACCCGGAGCGAGTCGTCGGCTTCCACTTCTTCAACCCGGTCGCGGTCCTGCCGCTGCTGGAGATCGTGCGCGCCGAGAAGACCGACGACGCCACGCTCGCCACGGCCTTCGCGGTGGCCAAGCAGCTGAAGAAGTCCAGCGTGCTGGTCAAGGACGCCCCGGCGTTCGTCGTCAACAGGCTGCTGACGAGGTTCCTCGGCGTCGTCAACGAGGTCCTGGACGAGGGCACCCCGGTGGATATCGCCGACGGCGCGCTCGAGCCGCTAGGCCTGCCGATGCCCCCGCTGGTACTGATGGAGCTGGTCGGCCCGGCTGTTGCTCTGCACGTCTCCGAGACCCTGCACGCGCGCCTACCCGGACCGCTTCAGCGTGTCGAGAACGTACGACGCCTGGTCGGCGCGGGCAAGAGGGCGTTCTACCTCCCCGGCACGACGACCCTCGACCCGGAGGTCGCGGCGCTGCTCGAGGTCGGCGACAGGCCGTCAACGGCCGACGAGGTCCGCGACCGCGCCACGGCGGCGATCGCCGAAGAGATCGACCTGATGCTCAAGGACGGCGTAGTAGCCGAAGCGCAGGACATCGACCTGTGCATGATCCTCGGCGCCGGCTGGCCGTTCCACCTCGGCGGCATCACGCCGTACCTGGACCGCACCGGCGTCTCGGAGAAGGTCACCGGGCGCAGGTTCCTCCCGGTCGGCGTCGCCTCGCTCCCGGCGTAACACAACAGGGCCTGACAGCGCCTATCTGGTCGTCAGGAACGGGCACCAACTCGGCCCGGCACGCAAACCCCCTCCAGCGTGCCGGGCCGTGACCTGTCTACCGCCCCTGCGAAAGAGCTACGGCTTGTGCATCAGTACGACGTCGTGGTCGGTGGCGATGACGGTGAAGCCGAACAGCTTGGCCAGGTCTTGCTGGTAGTTCTTCGGTGTCCACGGCGAACCGGTGTCGAAGAGCACGTAGTTGGCGAGGCTCACCTGGCTGACCACCGTGTCCTTCGGGATCAGGGCGGTGCCGAGGTCGTTGGTGACGTACACCTGCTGCCCGGCGGGGACCTGCGCGGCGACCCTCGAGATGGCGTCGACCTCCTCCCACGAGCGATTGAATCTCTTGTCGTTGTCCCACCACCGCCAGAAGCCGACGAGCGGCAAGCGGTTCGGGGTGTGTTCGACGTTGTACGAGGCGACGAGGCACAGGGCCGCCAGCATGACGACGAGTTCCGAGGCGACCAGGCTGGTGAACTTGGCGTTCCCGAGCGTGGGGAAGCGTTCGATCACGCTCGGATATCGCTCGCGGGCCTTGCGCAGCAGCCAGCCGCCGCCTCTTCGGAAGCGCAGCAACGCGTCTGCCGCGCCGATGAGCACCAGCGGGCCGGCCTCGAGGTAGAACTGATAGTTCCACTGCCCGTGGGCGTTGTTGTCGGACAGCATCAACAGCAAGATGGTCGGCGCGGCGATGTACGTGATCGGCGACGCGAGAGCGATGAACGCGACCGGCCCGAGCAGCAGCCACCACGTCCCCGTCTTGTGGTAGTTGTTGAATAGCAGGTGCACGGCGCCGCGGGGATGCTCGAACACGTGCAGGAGTGCCTGCCCCATCGAGTTCGCGTGCAGGCTCTGCTGATAGTCGAAGTGCCGCTGGGCCCAGTTGGCCGTGTCCCCGCCGAGCACCGGCATGATCACGCCGACCGTCAGGCCCATCATGAGCACGCCCCAGCCGGCCAGAAACGCCGCGTGCTTCCACTTCTTGTGGAGCGCGATCCAGGCGGCGAAGACCAGCACCACGATGCCCATGTCCTCGTAGGCGAACACGGTGATGCCGGCGAGCACCGCCGCCGTCGTCCAGCGGCCCGCCAGGCCCCGCTCCACCGCCCACGCGAGCAGCAGCGGGGTGAACATGTTCTCGTGGATGTCGAAGCCGATGGCTTCCATCGTCGACATGCAGATCAGGTACGTGCTGCACGCCAGCGCTCCGACGACCGGGCCGTGCATGCGGCGCACCGCGAGGTAGACCGGCACACCCGCCGCGCAGATCAGGAAGGCTTGCGCCACCGCGAGCGTCGTCGGCGAGTCATGGATCCACAGCAGCGGCGAGAGCAGCGCGAGGATCGGCGCGAAGTGGTCGCTGAACTCGTTGTTGGTCGGACCGTACAGCGGCTGCGACGGCCAACCGTGGAACGCCCAGCTGTGCACGGTCTGGAAGATGATGCCGAAGTCGAAGTTCCCGGCCAGGTAGCCGTAGACCCGGTGCGCCGCGAACACGCTGTAAATCACCGCGGCGAAAAGCGAGAGCCACACTCCCGGGCAGCGCACGGCCCAGTTCAGCCCCGACAGCAGCCGGCCGCGCGCTACTTCCAGACGATGGCCGTACTGCTCGCGCAGACCCGGCGCCTGGCCGGACTCCGGCTCGGCGATCGTCACCATGACTTACCCCCTGCTGTCCATGGGATCTCCTGCCGCGCCCCGTCGCGCGGCGATCCGAATCAATCCGAGTGCTACGACAGCCACTTGAGCAGACGGATGGCCGGGCCCATGTCGGCGGCCTGGCGGTGCGCGGACACGTCAGTGCGCGCGGCGATCTCGTCGTGTGTGTCGTGGTAGTAGCGGTAGGCGCGCCAAAGCATCTCGCCGTTGGTCAGGGTCGGCTTCCACGAAAGCTCGGCCTTGATCTTCGCCGTGTCGAACACGAAGTCCTCGGCGATCATCCGGTAGTGGTACGGGCCGAGCGGGGACAGCTTGAGCGCGCTGGCCAGCCGCATCGCCGCCAGGGTCGGCGCCTTGGGCAGCGCGGCCACCCGGGATTTCGTGCCCGCCTGCTTCACCACGTACTGGTAGGCCTCGGCGATGGTCGGCACGTCATCGGAGCCGACGTTGTAGATGCCGCGTCCGTCCTTAAGGCCGAGCATGCAGGCCTGGCCGAGGTCGCGTGCGTAGACGAACTGGTACCGGTTGCGGCCGCCGCCGACGGTCCAGACCTTGCGGCCCTCGTCGATGAACTCGAACAGGATCGCCAGCAGGCCGAGGCGGCCCTCCTCGATGATCGTCGGCGTGCGGATCATCACCACGTCGAGGTCGGATTCGAAGCCGGCCAGCAGCTTCTCGCCCTCCCACTTGGACCTGCCGTAGACCTCGATCGGGTTCGGCACGTCGAGCTCGGTGACCGGCCGGCCAAGGTTCTCGGCCCACAGGCAGTTGCTGGAGACGAACACCAGCCGCCGCACTCCGGCGGCCTTGGCCGATTCAGCGATGACGCGAGTGCCTTCCACGTTCGACGTCCACAGGTCGTCGCGGTCCACCTTGCCGTGGGCGAGCACCGCGGCGGCGTGCAGGACACCGTCGAAGGAGTGCTGTGCGAAGAGGCTGCTCACCAGCGACGCGTCGCGGATGTCGCCCTTCACGGCGGTGAAGTGCGGGTCGGTGTACCAGTGCGGCTCGCGGTCGATGCCGACGACGTCGTAGCCCTCTTCGACGAGCTGCGGGACGACCACGCCGCCGAAGAAACCGGCGCTGCCGGTCACCAGCACCTTGGGGCGGGTCTCGGAAACTGGATTAGTCAACGTCCTTGCCTATCAGTCTGAGGGGCCATCGGATTCGGACATCGGGAGACTGACAGCGGTTTAGATAAATACCTGTCAAGCCTATGCGTGTGCCGCAGTGCGGTAAGGGGGAAACACGCCGGTCCGCCGCTCGGGCGGACCGGCACAGCCATTCGTCAGGCGGAGACCTTCTCGGGTTCCTCGTCCCGGCGTGGCATTAGTGGCGCGTCGCGGCCGGTGCCCGTGGGAGTGGCGCGCTTAGTGTCGCCCTCCTCGTGGTACTCCTCTTCGACGTTGACCGACCACACGTCGTGAGTTGTCCCCGTGCGGATGTTCTCCGCAGTCAGCAGCGCGGTGAGCATCGAGTGGTCCTGGTTGTTGTAGCGGTGCATCCCGTTGCGGCCGACCGGGTGAACGTTCGGCACCTCGGCGTCCAGCCATTCGCGGATCACGTCGAGGTTCTTCGCGTAGCGGTCGTCGTAGACCGGGTACGCCTTGGGCATCCGGACGACGTAGCCCTTCTCGACGCGGCCCGGCTGGATCAGGCCGAGCTCTTCGAGCTCCCTGGTGCCGAGCTTGACCAGTTCCTCGTCGGGCGTGTTCCAGAGTTCGTCACCCTCGTTGACGAAGTACTCCAGCCCGAGGCAGGTGCGGCCGTCCTGGACCAGGTACGGCGACCAGGAGCCGAAGTTCTGGATGCGGCCGACCTGCACGCCCGGGGAGTGGATGTAGATCCAGTTGTCCGGGAAGCCGGCCTCCTGCGGCACCACCAGCGCGATGGTGAGGAAGTCGCGGTAGCGCAGGTCGTCGGCGGCGGCGAGCACCTCTGCCGGGGCGGCCGGCTCCATCATCCGCACCAGCGTCGAGATCGGCGTGGAGGAGATCACGTGGTCCGCCGGGACCACCTGCGCGCTCTCGCCGTCCTTGCCGGCCACGGTCACGGAGATGGCGCCCTTGCCGTGCTCCCAGAACACCTTCTGCACGGCGGTGTTCATCTCCACCGTGCCACCCTGCGCGCGCACCTTGTCGGTGGCGGTCTCCCACATCATCCCGGGTCCGTACTTGGGGTACTGGAACTCCTCGATGAGGGAGGTGATGTCCTTCTGGTTGCGGCTGGGCAGCAGCGCGTTCTTGATCGCCCCGAACAGGGAGAGGTTCTTGATGCGCTGGGCGGCCCAGTCGGCCGGCAGGTCCGCCGTGCTCATGCCCCACACCTTCTCGGTGTAGGTCTTGAAGAAGATCTGGAACAGCCGCTTGCCGAACCGCGCGGTCACCCATGCGTCGAAATGCGTCTGGTCCTTGGGCGGGAATATCCGCGCCCGGGTGTACGAGGCTATGCAGCGCGCCGCCTCTATCAGGCCGAGGCCCTTGAGTGCGTTGCCGGCCTTGAGGGGGTAGTCGAACAGCTTGCCGCGGTAGTAGATCCGCGACATGCGCGGGCGCAGCAGGAAGTCCTCGTCGGGGAGGATTTCGTGCCAGAGCGACTCGACGGCGGAGACCTTGGTGAAGAAGCGGTGTCCGCCGATGTCGAACCGCCAGCCGTCGCGCTCGGCGGTCTGCGAGATCCCGCCGACGACGTTCTCGGATTCGAACACCCGCACGGGGTACTCGTGTTTGGTCAAGTCGTACGCGGCGGTCAAACCGGCCGGTCCCGCACCGATGACCACGGTGGCGGGCTTGGCAGCGGCGTTCATGGATTCCACATCAGGATTCTGCAGGAGCGGAGGGGGACAGTGCGCCGCGCTGCCGTAACAGACTGTCCTTACTTTGTAATAACTTCATGATGCCGTAAGGATCGGGCCCGGGGAACTCCCGGGCCGAATCGGCGCATATCGGTCAGTGTAGGGCGGACCGGGCAGCCGCCGCGACTCCTTCGGCGGTCAGGCCCAGGCGCTCGAGGATGGCGGGGCGCTTGGCGTGTTCGAGGAATTCCTGTGGGATTCCGAGCACGCGGACCGGGAGAGTCAGTCCCTCGTCTTGGAGCATTTGGGTGACTGACGCGCCTACGCCGCCGGTGCGGCCGTTGTCCTCGAGGGTGACCACGGCGCGGTGCTTGCGGGCCAGATCGACTAGGGCCGGATCGAGCGGCTTGACCCAGCGGGGGTCGACGACCGTCGCTTCGATGCCCTCCTCGGCGAGGATTCGTGCGCCGTCCAGGCCCTGCGCGGCCATGGGGCCGGCGGTGACGATTAGTACGTCCGGTCGCTCGGGGGCGCGCAGGAGGTCCATGTCGCCGAGGCGGTCCACTGCCTCGATCTCGGGGCCGGCGGCGCCCTTGGAGAAGCGGACGACGGTTGGTGCGTCGCTCACGTCGAGCGCTTCGCGCAGCTGGGCGCGGACCTGGCCCGGGTCACGCGGCGCGGCGATGCGCAGGCCGGGGACGACCTGAAGGATCGACATGTCCCACATGCCGTTGTGGCTCGCGCCGTCGTCGCCGGTGACTCCGGCGCGGTCGAGGACGAACGTGACGCCGGCGCGGTGCAGCGCGCAGTCCATCAGGACCTGGTCGAACGCGCGGTTGAGGAACGTCGCGTAGACGGCCACGACCGGGTGCATCCCGCCGAACGCGAGCCCGGCGGCCGAGGTCGCGGCGTGCTGCTCGGCGATGCCGACGTCGAAGATCCGCTCCGGGTACGCCTTCGCGAACTTCAGTAGGCCGACCGGATGAAGCATCGCGGCGGTAATGCCGACGACGTCGGGCCGGTCGTTGCCGACCTTGACCATCTCGTCCGCGAACACGTCCGTCCACGAGGTGCCCTGCACCTGGTACGGCAGCCCGGTCTCCGGGTTGATGACGCCGATGCCGTGGAAGTGGTCGGCTTCGTCGTCGAGGGCGGGCTGGTAGCCCTCGCCCTTACGCGTGATGCAGTGCACGATGACCGGGCCGTTGAAGCCCTTCGCGCGGCGCAGTGCGGTCTCGACCTCTTCGACGTCGTGGCCGTCGATCGGGCCGATGTACTTCAAGCCGAGGTCCTCGAACATGCCCTGCGGGGCGACGAAGTCCTTGAAGCCCTTCTTCATGCCGTGCAGCGCGTCGTACATGCCGCGGCCGACCACCGGCGTCTTGGGCAGGTTGCGCTTGACCATCGACAGGAACTTCTCGTAGCCCTGTGTGGTGCGCAGCGTGGCCAGATGGTCGGCCAGGCCGCCGACGGTCGGCGTGTACGAGCGCGTGTTGTCGTTGACGACGATGACGACCGGCCGGTCCTTGGCGCACGCGATGTTGTTCAGCGCCTCCCAGGCCATGCCGCCGGTCAGCGCGCCATCCCCGATGATGCCGACGACGCGCCGGTCATCCTGTCCGCGCACCTGGTAC
Source organism: uncultured Actinomycetota bacterium (assembly GCA_963714445.1). GTDB lineage: Bacteria > Actinomycetota > Actinomycetes > Streptomycetales > Catenulisporaceae > Actinocrinis. Next base: position 10,774 of record CAVQPP010000424.1, on the reverse strand, counting down.
GCCTTGGCGATGCCGTCGCAGTAGGACAGCGAGGTGGACGCGTGGGAGTTCTCGACTACGTCGTGCTCGGACTCGGTGCGGGAGGGGTAGCCGGAGACGCCGCCCTGCTGGCGCAGCTTGCTGAAGTCCTGACGGCCGGTCAGCATCTTGTGCACGTAAGCCTGGTGGCCCGTGTCCCAGACGATCGTGTCGCGGGGAGAGTCGAAGACCCGGTGCAGCGCGATGGTCAGCTCGACCACGCCGAGGTTCGGACCGAGGTGGCCGCCGGTGCGGGTGACGTTCTCGATGAGGAAGCCGCGGATCTCTCCGGCCAGCTGGTCGAGCGCGGCGGCGTCGAACCGGTCCAGGTCACGCGGACCGCGCACGGTGCTCAGCAGCGTCGCGGCACTCGAACTCCCCGGTTGCGACACGGTTCCTCCTTGATATTCGACACGCTTCATCGTCGACACTGTCCCGAGAGGCGAAGCCCGGGATTGATCGTGAAGCCCGGAATTCATCGTTCCCTAACGCGCGCGCTGCCGCTCGCGGGGGGACCGCCCGATGGGACGAGGGTCCGAGTCTAATCGCCGAGCGGTCGGCAACCCGGAGTGATCAACGCGCCCTACACACGATCTTCACGGGTGTGATGGAGCCTCAAGAAGGTTGCTACCAGGAGTCCGCACGCTGCGTCGACGTAGCGGTGAGCAGCGGGGCGAGCGTGCCGAGGGGATCGCCGAGCAGTGCGCCGAATGCCCGTTCGGCCGCACCAACGAGCGTCGAATCGGGGCCTAGTCCGGGCACGACCAACCGCACCTGCTCGCGCGGGGCCACTAAACCCGAGGTGCGCAACGTCGTACGTAGCTGGTGCTCGACCGCCGGAAGTATGTCGCGGAGCAGTCCTCCGAAGACCACGACCTCGGGGTTGAAGATGTTCACCAGGTTGCCGACGCCGATCCCGAGCCATTCCCCCACATGACGGATCGCGGCTGCGGCACGCGGGTCTCCCCCGGCTGCCGCGGAGACCACCGCGGGCACGGTCGAGCGCGGACCGTCGGGGTGGCCGGCGGCGTCGAGGATGGCCTTCTCGCCGATCTCGGTTTCCCAGCAACCGCGCGCGCCACAGCGGCAGAGGCGTCCGGCCGGGTTGACGACCATGTGGCCTAGTTCGCCGCCGTAGCCGCCAGCACCGCGCAGCGGTTCGCCACCGACGATGATTCCGGCGCCGACGCCGACCTCGCCAGCTAGGTACACAGCGTCGGTGGCACCGGCGGCCGCGCCGCGTACGTGCTCGGCGAGCGCACCGAGGTCCGCGTCGTTGCCGACGGCGACCGGGGCGTGAATGCCGTAATTGGCTACGACTGAGGCCAGGGTTTCGCCTAGCGGGGCATCGACCCAACCGAGGTTGGGGGCGAAGCGCACCAGGCCGTCGGCGTCGCGCACGACGCCTGCGATCGCCGCGCCGATACCGACGCACAGGGCGTCAGGTGCGGCGCGGCTGAGCATTTCGCCGGTGAACCGGCCCAGGTGCGCTGCGACGTCGTCGAGTGCGTAATCACCGCGCGGGCGGTAGAGCTCGCGCCGGTCGAGGATCGCGCCGCCAAGGCCGACCCGCGCGGCGATCAGGTAGTCGACGCCGATGTCGAACGCGAGCACGTACACCCGCTCCGAGCGCGGCACGACCACCAGGCTGGGCCGGCCGGCCCCGGCGCCGGCCCCGCGTGCGGGAAGCTCCTCGCGTACGAGGCCGGCGTTGGTCAGGTCGGCGGTAAGCGCGCCGATCGTCGAGCGGTTGAGCTGCATCGCGGCGGTCAGTTCCGCGCGCGAGGTGGGTCCGTGCACGTGCACGTACCGCAGCAGGGTGGAGACGTTGTGCCGGCGAACCTCGTCCTGCGTCGCACCGGCCGGTCCAGTCGCCATGGCTGAGTTACGGCGTTCAGGCACGGCAGTACCTCTCAGTCATGACCGCTGCCTCCCGTCCGACGCGTCCGGCGTACCACCACCCTGCTGCGCACCTGTTCGGCGCAGCGCGCCTAACTCGTCACCCGCCCGGCATGCCGGGAGAGGGCGTCGACCGCGGCGGCCAGCAGTAGCACAACGCCGGTGATGATGAACTGATAAGCGGCGGCGTTGCCACCCTTGATCAGGTCGCTCATCCCGTACGCCAGGATCGTCAGGGCGAAGCCACCGAGCACCGCGTCCACAACGCGTCCACGGCCACCGGCCAGCGAAGTACCGCCGACGACCGCGGCAGCCACCGCCAGAAGCAGCGTGTTGCCGCCGCCCTCCTGGGTGTTGACGCCGTTGAGCTCCGAGGCGAAGAAGAGCCCGGAGAAGGCCGCCATGGTCGAACAGACGATGAACACCGAGGTGCGGATGACCCGGACCGGGATACCGGCACGGCGCGCGGCCTCGTCATTGCCGCCGACCGCGTAGACGTGCCGGCCGTAACGGGTCTTGTTCAGGAAGAAGGTCAGGATCGCCAGGAAGACGGCGATGATCGGCACCGGCCACGGGACGCCGCGGATGTGGATGCCCTCACGCTGCTGCCAGCCGAGCGCCTCGTCGATGTTGCAGAAGTACACGAACACCGCGCCCCCGACGCCGAGCGCCGCGATCCGGGCGAACGTGAGCGCCGCGGGCTCGACGGCCAGACCCTGCCGTCGGCGAGTGGCCACCTGCACCAGCTTGACCGCCGCGTACAGCGCCACGCCGATGACCAGGTAAACCCAGCCGAGCGCCGGCGTCAGGCGGCCGTTGTCCAGCTGGATCAGCACCTTGTCGCTGATCGAGACCTGGCCGGAGCCGGAGCCGATGACCAGGATCTGCGCGCCCTGGAAGGAGATGAACGCGGCCAGGGTGACCACGAACGAGGGGATGCCGATGCGGGCACGCAGCCAGCCGAGCAGCAGGCCGGACGCGGCGCCGAACGCGGCGGAGCCGATGATGGCGATCGGCCAGGCCAGGTTGTGCTTCACCGACAGGATCGCGCCGAAGCACGCGGCGGTGGACCCGACCACGCCGGCGGACAGGTCGATCTCGCCGAGCAGCAGCACGAACACCAGGCCCATGGCCAGGGTGATGGTCGGCGCGGACTCCTGCACGATCGAGACGAAGCTCGAGACGCTCCAGAAGCCGGACTGGGCGACCGAGAAGATGACGACCAGCAGCGCGATGCCGATGACGGCGGGTACCGAGCCGATCTCGCCGGTGCGCAGGCGGCCTCGGTAGTTGTTGAAGGACTCGCCGAAACTGCGCGGAACCGTGGCGGTCACCACGGGCGCGGCATCGGAGCGGTGGTCCGTGAGCTCGCTCATGCCGCGGCTCCGTTCGGGCTCAGGGTGGTGGCCAGCGGGAGGCCGATGTTGCCCGAGCGGCCCGCCGTGATCAGCTCGACGATCTGGGTGTGCGTCACCTCGGAGCGCTTGACCTGAGCGGCCATCTGGCCGAGGTACAGCGCCGCGATGCGGTCGGAGACCTGCAGCACGTCGTTCATGTTGTGCGAGATGAGGATGACCGCCAGGCCCTGGTCGGCCAGGTTGCGCACGAGGCGCAGCACCTCGGCGGTCTGCGCGACGCCGAGGGCGGCGGTCGGCTCGTCGAGGATGACCACCTTGGAGTTCCACAGCACGGCCTTGGCGATCGCCACGGTCTGCCGCTGGCCGCCGGACAGGCTCGCCACCTTCTGCCGCACCGACTTGACGGTGCGCACCGAGAGCGAGGCCAGCGTCTCGCCGGCCAGCCGCTCCATCATCGGCTCGTCGAGCGTGCGCACGCCGGTCAGCCGCTCGCGGCCGAGGAACATGTTCTGCACGATGTCGAGGTTGTCGCAGAGCGCGAGGTCCTGGTACACGATCTCGATGCCCAGCACCGCGGCGTCGCGCGGGCCGCCGACCCGCGCCCGCCTGCCCTCGAAGTAGAAATCGCCGTCGTCGATGGAGTAGGTACCACCGATGCACTTGACCAGCGTGGACTTGCCCGCGCCGTTGTCGCCGACCAGCGCCGTCACTTCGCCGAGGTGGGCTTCGAAGTCCACCCCTTTGAGCACACTGACGGGGCCGAACGATTTGGTGATCCCGCGCATCTGCAGGATCGGCTCGTTCTCGTTCACCTCGACCTCTTCCTTAGGACCCGCCCGGATATTGCGAAACTGTGACAACGCGATAGCACGGCCGACGCCTCCCTACAAGACAAAGCCGCAATACAAGCCGCCGGTTCCGCGCGGCGGCCCAGGCGGGGACCGTCGCGCGGAACCGGGCGGAGCCGGTACTACGGCTGGGTGATGCCGGCCGCGGTGCACTTGGCGGCGTAGGCCGCGGTGCACACGTCCGAGAAGGCGACGTACTTGTCCTTGATCGGCAGGTCGATGTTCGAGAGGGTGATGGCGGTCGGCGTGGCCAGCAGCGACTTGACCGGCTGCTGGTTGGTCGGGTCGGTCACCGTGGCGAAGGTCTCGGTCGGCGTGGTGCCCGCGACCAGCTCGGCGGCCAGGTCGACGGCCGGCTTGGCCTCCTGGCTCGACGGCTTGTAGATGCTGAAGGACTGGTCGCCCGCGAGGATGTTCTGCAGACCGCCGGCGGTGGCGTCCTGGCCGGAGACCGCGACCTTGCCGTTGATGTGCAGGTTGCGCAGGTCCGCGATGACCGCGTTGGCCATGCCGTCGTTCGCCACCATCACGACGTTGATGTTGTGGTCGGAGTTGTACATGGAGGAGAACGTGGTGCCGGCCGTGGTGTTGTCCCAGTTGGCGATGGCCTGCTCGGCGGACTTCTTCCAGGTGCCGGCCGTGATCAGCGGCTGCAGGACCGACATGTAGCCCTGGTTGAACAGGGTGGCGTTGTTGTCGGTCGGGGCGCCGTCGAGGACCGCGACGTCCGGCTTGGTGATCTTCAACGTGCCGACCGCGGCAACAAGCGCGGTGCCCTGAGCCTTGCCCACCGCGACGTTGTCGAACGAGACGTAGTAGTCCGGGCTGGAGCCGGTGACCAGGCGGTCGTAGTCGATGACCTTGCCCATTCTTGATTACGCATTACCAGAAATATATCGAGGAGTGTTGATTGCGATATAAGGTAGATCTTTGATATCCGTAACGAGACTTGAAGCTTCAGTTTGGTACTTGAATCGGGTTGTTAGGGAAAGTAATTCTCCGATGGTCATTGTGTGATTCACAGCAAAGGAGAAACATGCCTGCCAAACTGAGGTAAGAGCACTTTCTGATTTTTTCAGATAAATTTCCAGCAAACGATGCAAAATCAAATCTATGCTGATGCAAATTGGAATGCAATACCACCTTTGTGGACCCTTCCCCAACTCAGAAGGAAATATGCACAATGGGATGGAATTTCGTAGTCAATCGCATGAACTGGAGGCAGAGCCGGAGACTTAAGATCAAAAATGCGATGTTCAGGACATCGTTACATAGCTTAGTATTGGGCCGGCATCTGCCAGAGGAAAATTTCTATGCGAGGGGTTAATCAGTAGTGTACATGCAAATTCAACAGAGCTGGTAAGATGATGTAAATAATATGTGATTCTCATATGGGTAGATCATGTTCCAATTCTCTCTCCAGGCTGGGGAGTGCAACATTGCCAATGTGGACATTCATGGCGCTGTTGCTCAAGTACTCGAGAGGAAATGTTAGGCCATCACGAAGCTTGGTTAAAGCAACAACGAAAGGATAGAAAGTTGCAACGGCAGATGTTTAAAAGAGCCAAGCAAATCAACGAGGAAGAAGTGCAGAAAGAGCAGGACAAGTACCAGAAGGCCTTGCACATCTACAGACAAGAGGCACTAGCTGGCTTTCCCGGGGTCCGCCGAGTACCTGATTTGGAAGCTATTCGATCGAGGATTGGTCTTCTACTCGAAGCTCAGAGGAACTGCCCCCACCCCCAACAGGACTACTTCCCACTGTCATTACAACAAGCTATCACTGGGAGAAGCAAGAGCTGACTCTGAAATTGGATTATGTGGTTCGTGGAGGAAGAGGAAGAGTCATTCCACCTCTTGTGGGGTAATTCAAAATTATTAATAAACCTTTCTGCCATTCTCTATAATCCTCTCTAAAGTGTTTAATAGGGTCGGTTTAATGAGGAAGGTCAAATGCAAGGATTCTGCAGAAGGCATTCCTTGGGGCATTGGTAGGGGAATATTTGGGGACGTTCTCTGAGGCATTCGCTGACGAATATTCTGAGGCATTCGTTTGGGGCATTTCCTGAAGAAGTCTCAGGAGGCATGATAGAAGTGCAAATTCTAGGGCATTCCTTGAACCCTGTTCTTCAATCTTGAGGAATCTGCTGGAGCATTCTGAGTGGCATCCACATCTTTGTTATTTGAAGCATTGGCTGGGGTATTCTTTGAGGGATTTTCTCCGAAAAATCTACGTGATCATTCTCGGCATATTCTTCATTCCTTGAAGACCCTGCTTCAACATGCTGACATCACATCCTTTGGAGGTGCTTGGACATCTTCTGGAGCATGCCTTCGGTATAGCCTGGAGTTCCTTGGAACTTTCTATAATTATAGAGGCATTCGGTACCATCAGGATCTGCTGGGGCATTTCTGCTGGAGGAGCAAAGCTTTGCGGAATCATTTCGTGAATCGCATGAGAATTTCAGATCCTTGCTGTGAATAATCACAAATTGCTATGTTTTTCTATAGTCTTCACTCAATGACGATCAATTTCTACGAATATTTACGCTCATTGACTCAATTTATTATTTTTCTTTGTGCTTTCAAATTGTATGCACCTATCGTGAATCCAAGAGCTGATCGACAAAAAAAGATCACTGGATTCACTGATTTCGCTGCAAGATGTGAATCTTCATGCAGTCGCTGATTTCTCCCTCGTAGGTGATATTAAAAAGCTGATTACATGTAAGAGTTCAATCTACAACACCAGAGATGTCGGTCAGAATGGTCAGAAAAAGGCGAGTCCTTCAGAGAACAGTCAGAAAATAGTCAGAGATTTCGGAACTTCTATAAATAACTGTGGGAATTCCTCCCACGGATGTAATTAAGACATGTCTATTCAAGTACCAAATTGAAGATTCAAGTCTCGTTACGTTCCCAAGGCATTTCCTAGGTCAAAGTATTTTGCGGCAACTCGTAAATCAGTCAAAGCAAATAAGTATCTTTATAGTACAAGAATGTATCTTCTTTTGGCAAAATAAACACCATTTGAAAAAGCAAATATGTGCCGATCACGTTGCACGTGCGGAAATTGACTGTTATGACAAGATTCCAAGTATTCTATAGGTATATTAGCCACCCCTTTGCATGTCTGCATAAAAACTGATGACATGCCAGACATCATCTTGGCGAGCATACTTTATGAATAAAGTCCTTAATTTTTATAAATTCTTTCCATGTCAAAGTGAAATGCCCTTCTGAATTATAAATCGGTTCAAGACAATATGATCCTTTACGACGATAACCTTTGTTTGCCAACTCGTCGAACAAATAATAGTATAATTTCTCTAGTCCTTCTCCATCTCCAATATTTTTTCGAAGTTCTCGTGGTGTAAACATATGAAGAATTGTTTTTGTACGTTCTTCTCCTAAAATATGTTGGCACCCGGCAAAAAGACAAACTGTCCACATTCGATCTTGAGAAAATACGATAAAAAGCGATGAATCTCCTTTTCCATGACTTTCTCCTTGATAAAACAATATCCAAACTCTCCAGAGATTTTATGGGTTAAGAATTAAGTTCCCATTTCAGTTTGGAGATATCGCTAAAGGTCCGTTCTGCGACTCGAATGAGGATGAATTCACTTATCTTTTCATCATTATCTTCTTTTGTCTTTGCTTTCTTCTTCTTCTCTCTTTAGGAGAATTGTCATCCCCCTGTTCTCGAGTCCTCTTCTTCAATTCTGAGAAATAATTGTTTGGAAGTAGTGATTGGGCCGATTCTGAAACCGCATGCCTGATTTTCCATTTACAATGACATATTGTGGAATACCGTAAAGAATACATTCGACATCAGATAGATCTTTGAATTTCTTAAATTGTGGGTTTTTAAGGAAAAGAAAATTTTCCTTTCTCGGTAGGAGGATTATTGAGTGGCAGTCGAAGGCTTTTCGCTGAGCCATGTTTAATGGAGAATGGAGCATAGTCTATCAGCGATTTGAATTTACCGTTGCACCAACCCACGAAATTCTCTTTGCGAGTGAATGAAATTGATGTATTGGATCCATCAATGTTTTTTCACACAAGAGTTCATTAGCCTTCATCGACTTTGTTAAATCATATCCCGTTTCAAAAAAGAAATCCAGAGGAGAACAAACTCGATTAAAGAGTTTTTTTCCTGGTCGATGAGCTAGAAAAGACATGGTACCGGATTGGAAATGTTTGGCATCCCATCCACAGATATTCGGTATCGTTATTGTCATCCAGTTATGAAAGTGAGCAAATCCATTCTTCTTTGCTTCTTTCCAAAATTCCTTCGAAACTTCATTTTTACTGACTTCGAGATCAAATACTAAGCGAATAGATGGTTTTGGAGAAGCACTTTGATATGAAAAACTATCTCTGACTTGCGACAAATTCAGCAAGGCCAATTTCAATCTCGATTCGACGAGAGGTAAAATCCGCTTGACGTTTTATCTTTCCAGCAACTCAACCAGATAGAATCTTCGAGAGAATAATATGAATTGTTTTTCAACATTTAAGTATCAGGTCTTGTAGCACCCGAAACTTCCCATCGGAATTTTAGGATTTCAGACATTATTATTCCAAACTATTGACAGAATTTACTAGAATTGAGACTTTTTAAACGGAATACTCATTTTATTATGAATACAAAAATTCCGTAAAAGCAGGATTCACTTCATTCTAAATTTACGCATTTTATTCAAGTTGAATAAAACAACAAAACAACAAAACAACAGGTCTTCACTTTGGGTTCTATATTAGAAATACTGTGATGACTGATTTTCAATATTGAAGTATAATAGATTCTCCCTATAATCAAAGTGAAGACTTGGTGTTTTGTTGTTTTGTTATTAAATTTAAAAAACGTGTTTTTAAAGTTGAAAAAGACTTTGCGATTTTTTACAAATTATTTATGATTTGTTCCTTCAATTTCTCGACCTGTCTTTTCCACTTCGACCATTTGTACTTGGAGTTATATCGATTCTTTTTCAAATCTCGAATTTCCTCTTCGGTGAGAAACGATAATTTCGCATCGTTGTTTGGCAAGAATTTGAAGCGAATGAGTTCTGTCCTTTTGAATTTCCAGCTCGAATCTTGTAGAGTCAATTCACCATGATGCCAAGTCAAAAAGTAGTAAAGCGTTTTAGTGTTGACGAATTCTAGTGGGATTTTTTTATAAGGAGTGATTTCGCTCTTGAGAATTTTTGAGATCGCTTCGACAATTTCTTTTTTTCTCCGCCATTGCAAAACTATTGTTCCAATAACAACAGTTTTAACAATTTTAGACGTTCGAATTCAATGGATACTAAGATTTGTTTACAATAGATTGGAAGGCGCTAAAGAATCTTTCTCCAGAATGAGTCGACAGTATTTGAACGAAATGATTCGTAACAACCCTCAATCGGTATTGTGTGGAGATGCATTGGAAATCGTATTCAATTTTCAATGCATACGTAAGATTCACGAATCACAGCAAAAGGAAGCAAAAGAGATTAAAGAACGATCTCCCTCAAGTTATGATGTTATCCAAACAACGAAATCTAAACGACTGAATAAGAAATTAGCGAATCTCGCCAAAGATTAGAAAAATCTTGTACACAGACGATTTTCGCAACACCATTTAAAACCAAATCGATCTTTTCAAAGAAGAAAATTCGAAGCCTAAAAGCGATGAAAAGTGGGAAGTCGATCACTATAGTCCGCCGTTTTCGCATTTTGTCCAAGATTTTTGCCTGCAAGAATAGAAGATTTTTAAAGATGTGGCTTATTCCTGTTCCAACCCGCAGAGGTTATTATTGTCTAACAAATCTTGCTTTGGAGAGGAAGTGGAGGCAATTGAGATGGCTTACTCATCGCGAGAACAAAAGAAAAGAGAAGAAAACTGTTGATGAGTTTGAGATCTCTCGACTTTAATAAAAATGTCATTTCGTAATTATAACTTCATTCTTTTCCTTTGATGTTGTAATTTGAAGTGTTTCTTCAATAGGTGGAGGAAGTGCCTCTTCTCGCTGAAGGAGAGATTTGAAAATCAGAATCAAGAATTGTAAAATTCCATTCGCTTTCAATTTTAAGCAAAGAGATAATCCTTCTAAGATGAGTAGAAATATCCCAAGGACGATTATTAATATAGTTTGAGGTTCTTGGAAGATTTCCGAAAGTGATTCTGAATTTGCGAATTCATAGAGGTCGGCAATAAGGACGAAGAGTCGCATTCCCATCTATTATTTACTGTACTGACGAGAATTTTATTCATGAGATCGAAAAGTTTAGTAACACTTGAAGAGATTCCTCTGCAGGATTCCGCCACTTCCTCTCGTCGCTCAAAAGTCATTTCCTTCAAGATAAAACGTTTGACTATACTTTCTTCAATGGTTTCCGCTTCTATGGCATCAAAGTTATATCTCTGGAAGAACAGCGATTTGAGGCAGCATTTATAGTAAAAGATTGGATCCATTTCGTCTTTTATAATCTTTCTTGCCTTGCAGATGATACGGGATTCTAAAGAATTAATAATGAAAATCAGGATTTGTACTTTCGTTGGAGGAATCCTTGTTCTCTAACCAACTTTCTATCTCATCATCGACTTTTCTCTTGAGAGTTTCTCTCTTGACAAGCAAAGTTTCTTTTTCTCTTCTTCCTTTTTCA
>CAVQPP010000423.1:0-3552 GCA_963714445.1 uncultured Actinomycetota bacterium | reverse complement strand
TGATCCTGCGTCGGCTCGCCAGCGGCGCGCCGCCAGACCTCGACGACACGCAACCGCCGCAGCCACGCAAACCCCAGGAACCGCAGCAGGCACAACCGCTGGAGGTGACGTCGTGACCGCGATCAACGCGATGCTCGCGATCATCGTGCTGAGCCTGCTCGCCTACGCGCTGCTGGCTGGAGCGGATTTCGGCGGCGGCTTCTGGGACCTGGTCGCCGGGATCAGCCGCAAACGGGATCACGATCCCGAGGGCCAGCGCAAGCTGATCAGCGCATCCCTCGGCTGGTATGGGAAGCGAACCACGTCTGGCTCATCTTCGTGATCGTCTGCGTCTTCAGTGCTTTCCCGACCGCGTTCGGCACGATCGCGACATCGCTGGAGCTGCCGCTCGGCTTCGCGATGATCGGCATCGTCTTACGCGGCGCGGCCTACGTCTACCGCGCGTACGGCGGCGGTGCGGCGCTGCCCGATCAGTGGTGGGGCCGGATCTTCGCTGGGGCCTCGGTTCTGACGCCGTTCATGTTCGGCGTTTCGGGCGCGGCGCTGGCGACCGGCGACCTCGGGCCGCACAGCACGCCCACCCAGCCGTTCCGCTCCGCCTTCGCGTTGACACTGCTGGTGTCCTCGCCGTCGTTGTGACGGCGTTCCTCGCCGCGGTCTACTTGTGCCACAACGCGGCGCAGCACCCTTCGACAGTCCATCTGGTCCGGGTCTTCCGCAGTAAGGCGATGGGTATGGCTGTCGCCGCGGGGCTGATCGCGTTGGTGATGCTGGGTTCTTCTACCGGGATGCCCCAGTAGTCGCATCACGCTTACCGATCGCTGCATTCCCATTGCCGCGGTATCGGCGGCATGCGGTATCGGCAGCTTGGTAGTCCTATGGCGGGAACATTACGTTCTGGCCCGCGCTACCGCCGCAGCGGCGGTGGCCACCGTCATCGGCGGATGGGTCACCGCGCAATACCCCGACGTTCTCACTGGTCCGTCTCCAATGGACACTGTCACCGCGCAGCAAGCCGCCGCGCCGCCGCAGAGTGTGGACGCGATGCTCATCGCGATGGCATTCGGCATGGCGGTTGTACTGCCTTCTTTTTACTTGCTTTTGAAGGTTTTCAGCCGACCGGCGGTCGACGAGCACTGAGTACACACTGTGGACACTCTGGGGACGCCGTGGAATCGCACCGGTTCCGGAACAACTTCCGCGAGCGGTGAAAGCCACGCCGAGTGGCCCGGTAAGCTCACCGAGTGAGTGACAGGGCTGTGGTGACGTCAGAGGAAACGACGGATAAGCGGGACGCGTACGCGCAGTTCGACGCGAGCGCCGACGCCGGGGTGAAGCGCACGCGAGTGCCGGAAACGCGTCCGGCGGCGCCGAGTGGACGTGGACGCAGGATGAGCTCATCGCCGAGATCCGGGAAAGCTTCGCGCTCATAGAGCCGCACGGGCCCGCCGCGGCGGCCTGGTCTACGAGCATTTCCTCGGCGCCAATCCGCGCTACCGCAAGTATTTCTCCGACGAGCCCGCGGTCCAGCACCGGCGGTTGTTCCTGGCGGTCCAGCGGATCGTCGCCGACATGGACCACCTCGATTCATTCCTCGCTGATCTGCGCCGCCTCGCCCTGCGGCATCGCAAATTCGGCCTGCGGGCCGCGCACTACCAACCTACGGCGTCTCGCCGCTGGCGACCGTCGCGCAGTTCGCCTGCCTGCGTCACCGAGCGCACGATTGCCGCGTGGGAGACCGGATACGGCCTGGTAGCCACCGTCATGCTCGAGGCTGCGGCTGAGGCGGATGCTGCCGCCCCGCCTTACTGGGAAGCCGAGATCGTCGCGCACGAACCGCTCGCCGACGGCATCGTGCGAATCGTGGCTCGGCCGCTGGAGGACCGCCTGCTGCCCGGCGCATACCTTTTCCGGGCCGGACAGTTCGCCGCGGTGGAAACCGCCGCGCTGCCCTGGGTTTGGCGGGACTTCTCGTTCGCCAATCCGCCGGGAAACGACGAAATCGAATTCCACGTGCAGCTCGGCAAGCGCGGCGGCGTCAGCGAAGTGTTGGTGCATCAGACCGAGGTCGGTGGCCGGTTGCGCGTCGCGGCGGCCGAGGGAGAACTCGCTTTCCCGGACCCTGACCGTGCGGTCCGCCTGCTCGCCGTCGCGCACGGCACCGGCGCCGCGCCAGTCTTCGCGCTGGTCGCGACGCTGTCGCGGAAGGCGACCGCCGGCCGTTGACCGTGCTGCTGATCTCGGACGCGGGCCCGCACTACCTCGCCGACGCGTTCCGGTCGCTGGCCGAGAAGCACGGCGAGATGACCGTCGAGGAGATCGACGGCGATCCACTCGCCGCCGTACGCGCGCACGGTGTGGCAAATGAACGCAGTGCCGCTGCTGGTCCCGGCGGAATCTGCGGCGCGGTGCTGGTCGGGCCCGGCGCGATGGTCGAGGAGTGCCGCAGCGCCCTGCTGACCGCCGGAGTCGACGCGGCGAACGTCTCGTCCGATCTGTTCGACTGATCAGACCCTTGTTGTACTGATCAGACTTCCGTTCTCTTGCTGCGCTGTTCGGCGGCTTGATCACTCTTCCGGTGGATGTCCATCCCCTGGTAGCTCCTGCCACAGTGCAGACCGTGGTGTCACGTGGTAGACGCAGGGCGATGACCGCAGCGGCGGCCACGAGTGCGGTGCGTCCCGACGGGACAGCCCTGTGTTCACTGGCACTCGTACTGCTCTTCCTACCGGCCGCTGGGGCCTGTCTACTACCGCTCGCGCTGCTCGTACGCCGCACGCTTGACGCGCCGCTGTGGCTCTCCTGACGGGGTCTGGCTCGCCAGCGCACTGTGTTACGGCCTACGTCCCGTTCAGCTGGCGATGGCCCGGCTGCTGTGGCCGATCCGGCGGCCGACCACGGCCGAAAACGAGCGGTTGGAACAGATCTGGCACCGCGTCATCACGCATGCCGGGTTGCACGGACGCCGATTCCGCATCCGCGTCGTGGATCTGCCCGAAGTCAACGCGCACTCGGTCGGCCGCGACCTGATCTGCGTGACCACCGGAGCGCTGAACGAACTCGGCGACCGCGAACTAGCCGGCGTGCTCGCCCACGAACTCGGTCATCACCTGCGCATGCACACCTCGGCGGCGGCTTTCCTGGTCTGGGTGCTGCTGCCGTTGCAAGGGATCGCGCTGCTCGGCACGCTGCTCTCCGCCCCGGCCGCCGTTCTGGCGCGAAGGCTCGCGGAAAGTCGCAGCGATCATCCCGTGGGCCACCGGTTGCGCGCGCGGCGCTTCTCAGATCGGCCACGGAATTCGCGCGGTATTCGCCGCTCCGGGAGTGGCCGCGTTCTCCGCCAAGAATGCCGCCGGACGGCGCGCGGAATACCGAGTCGACGCCTTCGCCGTCGAAGTCGGGCTCGGCCTTGAACTGCTCAGCGCCCTGCAGTGGTTCTCCGCCAGCGAATCGGCTGCCGAAGCGACCCGGCGTTCCCGCGCTGATCGGCGCGGAGGAAGCGTGCGAAGAGGGCGCCACGCGGCTGTACGTATCCCGCGCCCGACGCATCCG
>CAVQPP010000422.1:0-18600 GCA_963714445.1 uncultured Actinomycetota bacterium | reverse complement strand
TGCAGGACGAGCGGCATGCCCGGCTCGAGTTGGGCGGCGGCGAACGCCGAATGCGCGTTGCAGCAGAACTCGCATTCGTTCAGGCCGGAGACGTACGCGGCGATCAGCTCGCGCTCGCCCCGGGTGAGGGAGTGCTCGCCGCGCAGCAGCACCTCGGCGAGTTGGTTGAGCGGCCCGGCGGTCTGCGGGCGGAACGCCATCAGACCGGTGATCCCGGGAAATCTGGTCTCATCGAGCCCCAGTTCAATGTGAGCCATCTGCCGCCTCCTGTGTCGAAAGAGCCGAAAGGGCGGCCGCACGAAGGCAGACCGCCCGCGCTCATCATTCCGGAGAAATCAGCGGCGCGCTTCTTCGAAATTGCGCACTTGTCGCTTGGGAAACAGCCTGTCAATACTCTGCGATTGTCCGCTAATTTGACCGCCATGGGGATACCTACGGAGCCGATCGGAAGCATTCCGCGGCCGGCAGAACTGATCAACGGCATCGCGGCGCGGACCAAGGGGGCGATCGGCGAGGATGAACTCGACGCGCTCTGTGGAAAAGCGCTGCGCGAGACTATCGAGCGCTTGGAGGCGACCGGCGCTCCCGTCATCTCCGACGGCGAGCAGACCAAGCCGAGCTTCGCCACCTACCCGGTCGGACCGCAGTTCGATGCCGAAGGCATCCAGTTGCCGTTCGCCGACGGGCACAGCAGGCAGCTGCCCAGACTGGTCGAGGGGCCGTTCCGGTACGCTGTACATGCGGACACGTATTTGCGCGCCGCGCAGAGCCATGCCGCGGTGCCAGTCAAGCAGGCGGTCATCGCGCCCTCGGCGCTGAGCCTGTTCTATCTGCAAGATGAGTTGGCAGGATACTCGCGCGAGGCCTTTCTCGACGACCTCGTGAACGAGGCTGAGGCCGATATCCGGGGTTGCCTGGATGCGGGTGCGCATGTTGTTCAACTCGATTTCACCGAAGGACGACTGGCCGTCAAACTCGATCCGGGTAAGCAGCTTTTGCGGTCTTTCATTGAGCTGAACAACCGTGTGCTCGACCGATTCAGCGACGAAGAGCGTCAGCGCATCGGAATTCACACCTGCCCCGGCGGCGATCAGGACTCGACGCATAGCCTCGATGTCGATTACGCGCAGCTGCTGCCGGATCTGTTCACCACCCACGCCGGCAACGTCTACCTCCAACTCGCCAGCGAGCCCGATCCGCGCCGGGTACTCGAGATCGCGGCCCGTCACCTCGGCGCGGACCAGCGGCTGTTCGTCGGCGTGATCGACCCGATCGACCCGCGCGTCGAAACGGCCGAGGAGGTCCGGGACCGGACGCTGCTCGCCGCCGAGTACATCCCGACCGACCGCTTGGGCACGTGCGACGACTGCGGCTTCTCGCCGTTCGCCGACGACGTCTCGACGTCGCGCGACACGGCGTTCGCCAAGGTTGCCGCGCGGGTCGAAGGGACGCGGCTCGCAGCTGAGCGGCTTGGCGTCTAGGCGGGCCGTTTAGTCAGGACACTTTGTTAGGCGTTCTGGACGCAGGCTGGGGTCCGCGCTCCGATTCCGGCTTTTTCGCTGGCGTCAACCGCACGATTTATTCGCGGTAGGCGGCGGTGCTAGCCGGATTTGCTGTTGTAGGGTCGGCCGGTGCCGGTGGTGCATAGCAGGCGCAGGCTCTCGAGGTAGTAGCCCCAGTTGTAGTTGTAGATCCCGTAGTAGTCGTCCTCCAGTTCGAGCGCGTAGTGCTGCCAGAAGCGCACGCGGGTGCGGTCGTCGGAGAGGGGTGAGAGCCGGAATTGGAAGGTGTTGTCCTGCCACGGCTCGTGCCCGGAGACGCAGCGCCAGTCGAGGGCACGCTCGTCGTCGAGCGCGGTGATCTGCATGACCGGGTTGAAGTCGTCCGCGAAGGTGAAGCGGATCTGCGCGCCGACGGCCGCGGGTGGGGGAGGAGCGTTGACGCCGGTGCCCCACCAGCCGGCCAGTCCCTCGGCGTGGGTGAGCGCTTCCCAGACCTTGCGGGTCTCGGCGTCTACGTCGAAGACGTGGTGGATCGTTTTCACGCCGTCGCCTGCTTCCGGTCGTTCGCGGCGACGAGACGGTAGTCGGTGAAGACGACTGGGCCGCCGACCAGCTCCGGCCGGTAGACGTCCTCGAACCGCCGCACCGCGGCTGAAGCGCCGTGGGCTTGGTGTGCGGCCTCGTCTTCGAAGATGAACAGGTGGACGAACTTGGTCGGGTCGTCCTGCTGTTGCCAGGCCGAGTACATGCGGGTGCGCGGTTCGTGCTCGGTGACGTATGCGACGAAGGTCTCGATCGCCGCCAGCACGCTGGGCACGGCGGACTGTTTCACCTGGTAGTGGGCGGTTTGATAGATAGGCATGGTCAGCTCCCTGATGAGTCCGGACGCCGTCGTCGTTCAACGGGTTCATTGAATAATGGTGTCGGGCTATAGTCAACAATGTGCTTGAAGATCCGATGCTCGACCGCACCTATGCGGCCCTGGCGGACCCGACGCGCCGCGCGCTGATCGTGGCCCTGCGCGGCGGGGGCGCGAGGATTACCGACCTGGCCGCCCCGTTTCCGCTGACCTTCGCCGGAGTCTCCCGGCACGTCGGCGTCCTGGAGGCGGCCGGGCTGGTGCGGCGTGAGATCCGCGGGCGTGAGCACTGGATCGCACTGCGCCCGGACACCCTCGAGACGGCCGAGCAGTGGATCCGCGAGCAGACCGAGTTCTGGACTGAGCGGGCCGACGCCCTCGCGGCCCGCCTAGAGCGCAGACGGAAGACGGCAGGCGGAGACGCTCACTCAGAGGCGGGCGCAGCAGCAGAGGCGGAGTCGTGAGCGATACCTCTCCCGTCGTGGTCGTGCGCAGGACGCTGCCCGCGCCGCCGGACGTGGTCTACGACGAGTGGCTCGACCCGGAGGCGATGACGCAGTGGATGTGTCCGCGCCCGGCCCGGTGTCTGAAGGTGGTCATGGACGCGCGCGTCGGCGGGATGCTGCGCATAGACATCGAGGATGAGGGCGAGCAGTTCTTCGTCAGCGGCGCGTTCCTCACCTTGGACCGTCCGCGGCTGTTGCGCTTCACCTGGTCCTGCTCGATCTGGCCGGATCCGCGGTTGGCGACCACGGTTTCGGTGCACCTGGATCCGCACGGGGACCGAGAGACCGTCATGACGATCCGGCACGCGATGCTGCCCCCGGACGTGCGCGATCGCCACGAGCACGGCTGGGCGAAGATCGCCGACCAGCTCGCGGACGAACTCGCCGTGTCCGCCAGGACGAATACGAACGCGAGCGACAAGCCTTCCGCGTAGCCGTCCACTGATCTCGAACACCGTCGCGTGGGTGGCGGGCTGTAACAAAACCCGGACACCCCCGGATCGGGGCGGCCCGCCCGCCCGTCGCTCGATCATCTACACTCTTGTAGAAGTTCTACATCTTTGTAGAGGTCGCGCGCCCGCACGTAAGGAACAGTTCCGTGCCGAACCCCGCCTTGCTCACCCTCGCGATGCACATCGCCTCGCACGCCACCGATGCCCACACCAGTGGCAGGGTCCTGGCTCTCAACCCGCTGGACTCGACCTCGTGGCTGGCCAGCCTCGGCGCCCTGGGCGTGTTCCTGGTGCTGTTCGCGGAGACCGGCCTGCTGATCGGCTTCTTCCTGCCCGGCGACTCGCTGCTGTTCACCGCCGGCCTGCTGTGCACCGCGGGAACACACGCCGTGCACCTCTCCCTGCCCGCCGTGCTGTTCGCGGCGGCCGGCGGAGCGCTGCTCGGCGCGCAATGCGGATTTTGGCTCGGACGCCGCGGCGGCCGCGCGCTGCTCGCGCGCAGCGACAACCGGCACCTGCGCGCGGGCGTCATCCGGGCCGAGGAGATCCTGGAACGCTACGGATACGGCAAGGCGATCGTGCTGGCCCGGTTCATCCCGGTGGTGCGCACCGTGCTCAACCCGATGGCCGGCGCGCTGGAGGTGCCGACCCGCACGTTCACGCTGTGGCAGATCGCAGGCGGGCTGGTCTGGTCGCTCGGCGTCACCCTCGCCGGCTACGGCCTCGGCTCGAGCATCCCCAGCATCGACAAGTACCTGCTGCCGATCATCGCCGTCATCGTGATCCTCTCCCTCACCCCGCTCGCCCTCGAACTACGCCGCAGTCGCCGCGCGACTACCCGATGAAGTCCCTGCTTCACATTGAGCCCGCACGTGGCGAGTGTGTGAGGCGGTCGGAACTTCGCGTCGCGGTCGCGGATCATGTACCTGAAGGTGGCGCGTGCATCACGGATGGAGGATCAGCTTGACGCCGGGGGATCCGGCGGCCTGCTCTTGCCATGCCTGTGCGACGTGGTCGAGTTCGTAGACGCGGGTCGGTAGGCTCACCAGGCCTGCGGTGGCGAGTCGCATCAGGTCTGCGAACGCGGCCCGAGCGCGGTCGGGTGGGATTGTGGCGCCGCTGAGTCCGGTGAGATTGATCGACCGGTGCCGCAGCAGTCCGGAGTCCACGTTCGCTTCGGCCCCGGCGCTTTGGCCGAGGTTGACGTAGCGTCCACGGGATTTGAGTCCAGACAGTGCGGGCATGGCGTACGGACCCCATAGCGAGTCGATGACCACGTCGACCGGGCCGCCGGTTTCGGCCACCTGCCGCGCGAGGTTGTTCGGGTTGGTCACCACCGCGGGAGCGCAGGTCCAACCAGATCTGAACCACGACGGCGAGCAGGCCGACGGTGAACGTCAGCCCTACCGCGGACCACGCGTGTCGACGTACCACATCCAACGGTCCCGGCCAGGCCGGTTGCCCCGCCGCCTGGTTCCCCGCCAGGCCGCCGACGAGCCCGGCGATCGCGCCAGTCACCGCGAGCGTCAGCACCGCCGCGCCTCGAACAGATTTCGCCACCGCCCACCGCCCACCTCGCACCCGGCCGCCCACCCACTAGCCAGCACTCTTATTCAACCCCACATGCGCCCCGCGCATCTTCGATTTCGTACACACAGATGCGGCAGTCTGATCCCTTGCGGTCGTCAGAGCGCTCCGGCATAGATCACTCGACCACGCGTTGGGCGCCAACGAGGCACCGCCGCGGCGCTGGCCCCAAGAGCGGGCTTGGCGTGCGACTGGAGCGTTCTGAGTGGCGGTACCGGAGATCCGAGCGGGTGGGCTTGACGTTCATAGCGGTTGACGGCGCGTCTTCGCGGATTCCTTATCTAGGACGGTTGGGGGATGATCGAAGGACGGCGCGGTGTCGCGCGCTGTGTGGAGAGTGCACGAGGGGGACCGCCGTGAACTCCAGCGGGCTGCGAGTCCGGCTGCTGGGACCGCTCGAGGTGTGGCGCGCGGGCGCATGCGTCGAGGTTGGCGGCGAGCGGGCGAGGATCGTGCTGGCGACCATGGCGTTGTCGGCCGGACGTCCCGTCTCCGCCGCGGCGATCGCGGAGCGGGTGTGGGGCGAGCACCCGCCGCAGTCGGTGGAGGCGAGCCTGTCCAGCCACATGACCCGACTGCGTCGGGCCCTGGGGGAGGGGGCGATCCGTTCTGTTGCCGCGGGCTACGTGCTCGGCGTGGACCCCGAGCACGTCGACGTGCTCCGCTTTCGCAGGCTCGCCGCCGACGCCGCACGCCAGCAGGACCCTGAGAAGTCGCGCGAGCTGCTGGCCTCGGCGCTCGGTCTGTGGCGCGGCGAGCCGCTGGAGGGCTTGCCGGCCGAATCCTTTCAGCGCGACGTCGTGCCCGCGCTCGTCGAGGAACGCCTTTCCGCCGTCCAGCGGCGCATCGACCTCGATCTGGCTGCCGAGCCGTCGGACGAGCAGTACGCCGAGCTGACCACTGAGCTACTCGGCTTGGTCGGCCGGCACCCGCTGCGCGAACCGCTGTGGCGACAGCTGATCACCGTGCTCGCGGCCGGAGGCCGACGCGCCGACGCCCTCGACGCCTACGAGCAACTGCGCGTCCGGCTGCGCGAGCAGCTGGGCACCGATCCCGCGCCCGACCTACAGGATCTGCACCAGCGGCTGCTCGACGGCGGGCAGCCGATCCACCTCGCGCGCTCTTTGTCCCGGGCGACGCCCGCCGCGCCCGAAACGCCGCAGGAATCCGCGAAGGTACGCCGTGAACTGCCCGGCGATCTCGCGGACTTCTCCGGGCGCGAGCTTGAGCTGCACGAGCTGCTTGCCGGGTGCGCCGAGCAGGACGCGGCACGGACCCTGATGATCTCGGCGATCGACGGCATGGCAGGAGTCGGCAAGACGACTCTCGCGGTGCGCGCGGCGCACCGGCTCGCGCCGCAATACCCTGACGGCCAGCTGTTCATCGACCTGCGCGACCGCCTGGACGGTCCGGCGGGCGTGGACCCCTCCGTGGCGCTGGATACGCTGCTGCGCGCGATCGGCGTCCCGGGCGAGCACATCCCGGAGACCCTGCGGGAGCGTTCAGCGCTTTGGCGTTCGCGGCTCGCCGATCGCCGCGTCCTGGTAGTGCTCGACAACGCGGTCACCGCGGCGCAGGTGAGCCCACTGCTGCCCGGGACCGCCGGGTGCCTGGCGATCGTCACCGGCCGGCGGCGCCTGGCCGAGCTGGACGGCGCCAGCCATCTGGCCCTCGACGTCCTCACGCCACTCGACGCTCTGGAACTGTTCGCCGCAATCGTCGGCGCGCAGCGGACCGCCGCCGAGCCGGAGGCCGCACGTGAGGTGCTGCGCCTGTGCGGCTACCTGCCGCTGGCGGTCCGCATCGCGGCCGCCCGATTGGCCGCTCGGCCGGCCTGGAGCATCGCGCACCTGGTGCGGCGGCTCGCGGACGAGGGGCGGCGGCTGGACGAACTCGCCATCGCCGATCGCAGCGTCGCCGCGGCGTTCCACGTGTCCTACGAGCAGCTGCCGCCCGGCCACCAGCGGCTGTTCCGGCTGCTCGGCCCGCACCAGGGTCCCGACTTCGACCCCTACCTCGCCGCGGCCGCCGCGGGACTCGGTGCGCGGGAGGCGGAATCAATACTCGAAGACCTGCTGGACGTCCACCTTCTCCAACAGCACGAGCCCGGCCGCTACAAGTTCCACGACCTGGTGCGCGACCACGCCCGCGGTACGACGCGGCGGCTCGACTCCGAACCTGAGCGCCGCGCCGCTCTCGGCCGGATCCTCGACTACTTCTTGCGGATGGCCGCCCTGACCGACGGGCTGATCGGCCCAGGACGGTCTCGGGACGCGCTCAGCCTCGCCGAACCGCCGCGCGACGTTCCGCCGATCGGCGACCAGCTCACGGCGGTGGCGTGGTGCGAGCGGGAACTGCCGAACGTGCTGGCGGCGGTGACTGAGGCGGCCGAGAACGGTCGCCCGCGTCACGTTTGGCTGATACCGCTGTATTTGTTCAGGTTCGTTAACGCACGCAGTCGGTGCGGGGACCTCCTGCCCGTTTACCTCGCCGCGCTTACCGCTGCCGAGCGCAGTGGCGACGATGGGGCGTGTGCAGAGACGCTCCGGATACTCGGCATGATCCACATCGACGCCTCACGTCTCGTCGAAGCCCTCGAATACCAGCAGCTGGCACTCGCCCGGTTCCGGCAGGTGAGCGACGAGCAAGGCGAAGCGCGCACGATGGGCAACCTGGCCTACACGCTCTATCTCCTCGGCCGCTATGACGAGGCCGTGCGGCTCAACCGCCAAACCATCGAACTCAGCCGCCGCATCGGTGACCGGCGGATCGAAGCGTTGAGCACGTGCAATATCGCGGGCGTCTACCTGAAGCTCGGCAGATACGCGGACGCGACGCGCTCCCAGAAGTCCGCGGTCGGCCTGTTCGAGCGTCTCAAGGATCTGCGTATGGAGAGCGCGGCGTGCAGCGCTCTCGGGAACATCCACCGCCAGCTCGGGGAGTACGAACAGGCCCTGGCCTGGCACCAGCGGTCCGCGCGACTGGTGAGCCGGATCGGCGACCCGGAATTGGCGGCGATGCAGCTGCACGACATGGGCTGCACCTACCTGGCCGCCGGGCAGCGCGAGCACGCGGCCGACTGCCACCGCAAGGCACTCGCCGTCGCCCAGCGGATCGGCGTACGTCTGTACGAGGCGCTTTCCCACGACGGCCTCGCGCAATGCCTGGTGACCGTGGATCCCGAGGCGGCGCGCGATCACTGGAATTCGGCGCTCGT
Source organism: uncultured Actinomycetota bacterium (assembly GCA_963714445.1). Lineage (GTDB taxonomy): Bacteria > Actinomycetota > Actinomycetes > Streptomycetales > Catenulisporaceae > Actinocrinis. Next base: position 10,477 of record CAVQPP010000422.1, on the reverse strand, counting down.
CTTCTTCGAGGAAGCCGGCATGCCGGAGGCCGAAGCAGTGCGCGCATCGCTCCAGACGCATTGATCAGATAGCGGCGCACTCCGTTGACGGGGTGTGGCCCGGGTGCTTGACTCTCGCCCGGAGAGCGCTCTCCGGAGATCGGCGGGGCGCTCTCCCAACCCACCTCGCCAGGGAGAGATATGTCTGTGACCCCCACGCGCCGTGATGTGTTGCGCGGCGCGGTCGTCGCCGCGGCGGCGCCGCTGGTCGGCGGAATTTCCACTGGATCGGCTTTCGCCTCGTCATCCGGCCGCGGCGCCGACAGCTTCGGCTCGAATGTCCTGATCTTCGATCCCTCCATGGGTGACGCGGCGATCCAGGCGAAGGTCGACGCCGTGTTCGCGATCCAGCAGTCCAACCAGTTCGGCACCGAACGGTACGCCCTGGCGTTCCAGCCGGGCACCTACAACGTCGACGTCAACGTCGGCTTCTACACTCACGTGCTCGGCCTCGGCGACAGCCCGGACGACGTGGTGATCAACGGGCACGTCACTGTCGACGCGCAATGGTTCGGCGGAAACGGCACGCAGAACTTCTGGCGTGCCGCCGAGAACCTGTGCATAGTCCCGCCGGACGGCCTGGCGCGCTGGGCGGTCGCGCAAGCGGGCCCGATGCGCCGGGCCCACGTCAAGGGCGACATGACCCTGTGGCCCAGCCCGCCCGGCAACCGGTGGTCCAGCGGCGGATTCCTCTCCGACAGTGTCGTGGACGGACAGGTCGACTCAGGTTCGCAGCAGCAGTGGCTCTCGCGCAACGACACCTTCGGCAGTTGGACCGGCTCCAACTGGAACATGGTGTTCGTCGGCACCCAGGGCGCCCCCGCCCAGCACTTCCCCAACCCCGCGTGGACCGTCATCGACCAGACCCCGGTGGTGCGGGAGAAGCCCTTTCTCACCCTGGCCCGCGACGGCTCCTACCGCGTCTTCGTGCCCGCGCTTCGCCGCGCCAGCGCCGGGACGACCTGGGCCCGCGGTCGGGCCGAGGGACACAGCATCCCCCTGTCCCGCTTCTACGTGGCCAAGCCCGGCGACTGCGCCGCCACGATCAACCGGGCTCTCGACCGGGGCCAGAACCTGCTGCTCACCCCCGGCGTATATCAGCTCTCTTCTTCCATCCGGGTAACGCGTCCCGGCACCGTCGTCCTCGGCCTGGGCCTGGCCACCCTGCAGGCCACGCACGGCAACTCGCTCATCGAGGTCGACGACGTCAGCGGCGTCTCGGTCGCCGGGGTGCTCCTCGAGGCCGGCCCGGTCAACTCGCCCGTCCTGCTGCGCGTGGGCCGCGGCCGCAGCTGGATCCGGCACTCGGACGACCCCACCGTGCTCTTCGACGTCTACGCCCGGATCGGTGGCGCCGTCGCCGGCGGCGCCACCGTCAGCGTTCAGGTCGACAGCAACGACGTGATCTGCGACAACCTCTGGCTCTGGCGCGCCGACCACGGACTGCCCAACACCGTCGGCTGGACGGTCAACCCGGCCGACACCGGCTTCCTCGTCAACGGCGACCGGGTCGTCGCCTACGGACTCGCCGTCGAGCACTACCAGAAGTACGAAGTGCTCTGGAACGGAAACCACGGCCGCACGTACTTCTTCCAGAACGAGCACCCGTACGACGTTCCGGCGCAGTCCGCCTGGGTCCACGGCGCCACCAACGGCTACGCGGCCTACAAGGTCGCCGACTGGGTGACCGATCACCAGGCCTGGGGACTGGGCAGCTACTGCGTCTTCATCGAGAACGCCGAGGTCTTCACCGACCGGGCCTACGAGGTGCCCGACACCAAGGGCGTCGTCTTCACCGACCTGATGATCGTCTGCCTCAACGGCCCGGGCGGCGGAGGCATCACGCACTGCATCAACGACTTCGGCGGCCCCGTGCAGAACGGCTTCGGCGTCTACAACATGACCGGCTACGCGGACGGCGTCGGAAGCGCCTGACAAAGCCGGGGCGTCGGGCCGTGAGACTGGGAGCGGCTGAAAATCCATGTAAATAGATCGTCTTTCTGGCAACGACCCGTGGCGCTCAATAACATCCGCCGTGCAGACGGCCGCCGTGGTGGCGGCCGTCCCGGCGATGGGAGGCAACATGTGGACTAAGCCTGAGTTCGAAGTCGTCGAGGCGTGCGCCGAGGCCAGCGGATACTTCTTCCGGCGCTGAGTATCCGAGCCAGAACGCGTCGCGGGATGTTGGCTCGCGTCCTGGGGGTGGCGGCCGGTGGCGGCTACCCCCAGTGGAACTGCGCGTGCGGCCAGTGTGCTCGCGCGCGTGCAGGCGCGGCGGCGCCCGGCCTGCACGCCGCGCTGGCGGTGTCCGCGACGGGCGACCGGTGGTACCTGGTCAACGCCACGCCGGACGTGGCGCGGCAGATCGAGCAGAACGCCGTGCTGCATCCCGGGCCCGGACCACGGCAGACGCCGGTGGCCGGGGTGGTGCTGACGGACGCAGAGTTCGACCACACGATCGGGTTGCTCATGCTGCGGGAGGGCGCGCAGCTCGACGTGTATGCCACCGCACCGGTCCTGCGCTGTTTGGAGGACGATTTTCCGGTCCGGCGGCTCGTGCGCGACTACGCGGATTTCCGGTGGCACACCGTGGCGGTCGACGTGTCCTTCACGCTTCCCGATGGTCTGTCAGTGACGCTGTTTCCGGTGGCCGACAAGAAGCCGCGGTACGCCGGGCGGTCCGCGCCCGAGCCGGGCGCCGTCACCGGGTGCCGGATCGAGGATCCGAACACCGGCGGCCGCCTGGTGTGGGCCCCGCAGGTGGGGCGGTTCGACGAGCGGCTGCGCGCGGAACTCGACGCCGCCGACTGCGCGCTGGTCGACGGGACCTTCTGGACCGAGCACGAGATGGCCGACGCCGGGGTCGGGCGGCTGCCCGCGGCCGCGATGGGACACCTGCCGCTCGGCGGCGACGGCGGCGACGGCGGCGACAACGGCGGCGGCTGGCCGCGATGTTCGCCGCGACCTCGGCCGGTCGCAAGCTGCTGACCCACATCAACAACACCAACCCGGTCAACGATCCCCTCTCCGAGCAGCGCCGTGTTCTGGCGGCCCTCGGGGTCGAGGTGGCGCACGCCGGCCTGAGCCTGGAGCTATGACGAGGTGAACGCGAGCGTGAGCGCCGATCCGGACGTGGATTTAGACGCGGATCTGAACGTTGACAAGCCTTGGGGGCCGGAGGAGTTCGAGGCGCGGCTGCGGCAGGTGGGGATCGATCGCTACCACGACAAGCACGCGTTCAACGTGCGCATGCACGCTGGTGAGCTCACCGAGGCGGAGGTGCGCGGCTGGGTGCTCAACCGCTTCTACTACCAGCGCAACATTCCGGTGAAGGACGCGCTGATCGTGGCGAAGCTGCCGACGCGCGAAGACCGGCGGGCCTGGCTGCGCCGGATCGTCGACCACGACGGGCGCAGCGGCGACGAGGGCGGGCTGGAGTCATGGCTGCGGCTCGGCGAGGCGGTCGGCATCGGCCGGCCGGAGATGTGGGATGACGCGATGGTGCTGCCCGGCGTGCGGTTCGCGGTCGACGCCTACGTGAACTTCTGCCGGGAGAAGCCGTGGCTCGAGGCGGTCGCGGCTTCCCTCACCGAGTTGTTCGCGCCCGATCTGCTGGCGCGCCGGATCGTCGACATGGAGCGGCACTACCCGTGGATCGCCGATGAAGGCCTCGAATACTTCCGCCGCCGGTTGACTCAGCAGCCGAAGGACGTCGCCCACGTGCTGGCTCTCGTCATCGGCGCCGCTCGCACGCGCGCCCGGCAGGAGTCTTGCCTGGCCGCGCTGCGGTTCAAGTGCGATGTCCTGTGGGAGTTGCTCAACGCGATTCAGCACGAGTTCTCGCCCGCGCCGACGCTCGCGCGGTCGGCGTCGTGAACGAGACGAGCAGCGTCCTGCCGACCTCGGTGCCGCGGCTGGCGTTGGGCGCCGTGCTGCGTCACGACAGCGTCCGCGGTCAGGACATCCTGCTGCTGCCGGAGCGGATAGTGAAGCTCAACGAGTCGGGCGCGGCCATCCTCGGGCTCTGCGACGGCCGCCGCTCGGTCGCCGAGATCGCCGAGGAACTGGAGCGCCGGTTCGAGGCCGCCGGGCTGCAATCGGAGATCGTCGAGTTCCTCTCGACGTTCGCGGACCATGGCTGGGTGACGGCGTGACCGCCGGGCGTGGCGAGCCCGCGCCGCCGGTGTCGCTGCTGGCCGAGCTGACCCACCGCTGCCCGCTGGCCTGCGCTTACTGCTCGAACCCGGTGCAGTTGGTCAGCCGGTCCGCCGAACTCGACACCGCCGCGTGGACCCGCGTCTTCGCCGAGGCGGCCGCGCTTGGCGTGGTGCACCTGCACCTGTCCGGGGGTGAACCGCTGGCGCGAGCCGATCTGACCGGCCTCGTCGCGACGGCTGCACAACAGCAGCTTTACACCAACCTCATCACCTCTGGCCTGGGTCTGACGGCGCGCCGCGCCGCAACCCTCGCCGAGGCCGGGCTTCGCAGCGTACAGCTGTCGATTCAGGCACCTGACGATGAGCTCGCCGCGCAGATCGCCGGCCGGGGTGGCCTGCGGCGCAAGCAGCTGGCGGCCGAGGCGGTCCACGAGACCGGGCTGCCGCTGAGCATGAACGTGGTCTTACACCGTCGCAATCTCGACCGGCTCGCGCAGCTTGTCGACTTGGCGGTGTCGTGGGGTGCGCACCGGCTGGAGCTCGCCAACACTCAGTACTACGGCTGGGGTCTGATAAACCGGGCAGACCTGCTGCCGACCCGCGACCAACTGGCGGCGGCCGAAGCCGTCTACGACGAGCTCAAAGCGCGACTGCGCGGAACGCTCGAGCTGCTGTGGATCATCCCCGACTACTACGAGCAGCGGCCGAAGCCCTGCATGGGAGGCTGGGCCTCGCAGGCGATCACCGTCGCGCCGGACGGCAGGGTCCTGCCGTGCCCGGTCGCCGGTGACATCAGCTCTCTGACCTACCCGCGGATCCAGGAGCACGGCCTCGAGTGGATCTGGCGGCAGTCTGCGGCATTCAACGCATTCCGGGGCACCGCGTGGATGCCGTCGCCGTGCCGCGACTGCGCGCACCGGGACCAGGACTTCGGCGGCTGCCGCTGTCAGGCCTTCGCCCTGACCGGCGACGCGGCCCGGACCGACCCGGTGTGCGGCCTGTCCCCTGACCGATCCCTGGTGGACGCCGCATTGGCCGCCGCGGCCGAGCGGCCCGAGGACGCGCCGCTCGTCCTGCGGGTCCCGGCCGGTCGGTGAGCATGAGCACCAGTTCCGCGCGCATCGAACTGACCCAGGCCGAGGCGCGTGAACGCGCCGACCTCGTCTCCGCCGTGCGGTATGACGTGGCGATCGATCTGATCGGGGATGGCGGCGACGAGTTCGCCACGAAAACCATCGTGTCCTTCGACGCGACGCCCGGGGCGTCAACATTCGTCGAATTCGCCGCGGAGTGCGACTCGGTCGAACTCAACGGCCATCGGCTGTCGTCGGCCTCCGTCGCACGCCAACCGGATCCTGCTGCCCGACCTCGCCGAACGCAACGTCTTGACGGTTACCGGCCGCGGCCGGTACTCGCGGGACGGCACTGGCCTGCATCGCTTCGTCGACGCCGATGATGCCGCCTATCTGCACACGAAGTTCGCGCCCTACGACGCGCACCGTGTCTACGCGTGCTTCGATCAGCCCGACATCAAGGCCCGGCTGCGCCTCGCGGTCCGCGTACCCGAGGGCTGGCGGGTCGTGGCCAACGCGCCGACGTCGAAGTCCGACGACGGTTGGTGGCGCGGCGAACCCACGCCGCCGCTTCCTCCGTATCTGACCGCGTTCGTCGCCGGCCCCTTCGCAGGCATCGAACGCTCCTGTGGCGACGTCGTGCTCGGGCTGTACGCGCGCGAGTCGCGGATGGATGCGCTCCGGGCCGACGCTGACGAACTTCTCGATCTGACCGCCGCGGGATTGGCTTGGTACGCGCGGCAGTTCGGGCGGCCGTATCCGTTCGGCTCCCGGTATGACCAGGTCTTCGCCCCCGAATACAGTTTCGGCGGCATGGAGCATCCCGGCTGCGTCACGCTGACCGAACGAATGTTGTTCGACGGCACCGTCACCTCGGAGCGGCGTCGGCGGCGCATGGAACTGATGCTGCACGAAATGGCGCACATGTGGTTCGGCAACCTGGTCACCATGCGCTGGTGGGACGACCTGTGGCTCAGCGAGGCGTTCGCCTCGCTGCTGGCGGCGATGGCGCTGGAGCAGACCACCGCCGTCGGCTCGGACATCTGGCAGTTGTGGTGCCACGACAGCGCCGTACAGGCCCGCGAGGCGGATCAGCTGCCGACGACGCATCCGATCTCGGCAAGGGTGCCGGACACCGCTGCCGTCCGCCAGCAGTTCGACGCCATCACCTACCGCAAGGGTGCCGCCGTCCTGCTGCAGTTGATGGACGAAATGGGCGCAGAAGCGTTCCTCGCCGGGGCGAGGCAATACCTGAACGACCATCAGTGGGGTAACGCCGACCGTGAGCAATTCCTCGCCTCGCTGTCGCGCACCGGATTGCCCAATCCCGCGGCCTGGTCCGCCGACTGGCTGGAGCGAGCCGGGTTGACCCAAGTCGCCGTGGTCGACGGTGAAGCCAGCCAGGACGGCGAGGACGGCCAGGCAGCCGCATGGCTGCGCCTATCCCCAGTTGAATCGGCCGTGTCGATGCCGACGGCCGGGCAGACGATCGACGCAGCCTGGTATCAAGAGGGATCGGCCTCCGGCGGCGAGCTGGTCGAAGCCGGGCGGCAGCGAGCGCGCCTTGCGCTTCCGCGCTATACGGTTCGGCTCGAACCGCTCAGTCAGCCCAAGCCCATTGCAGGCCGCCGCCTCATCGTCCCCAACGCCGCCGCGCGCGCCTATGTGAAGGTCGTCCTGGATCCACTCTCGACCGAGGTGGCTCTCGACCGGCTCGGATCGCTGGCAGATCCCTTGGCGCGCGCCGTGTGCTGGACAGCGCTGTGGGATGCGGTCAGCGATGGCAGGCTCGCTCCAGCTCGTTTCGTCGAGGCCGCGATCCGGCACGTGGACGCCGAACGCGTCGTCGGCGTCGTGGAGCAGCTGCTCGACCGGGCGCTGCTCGCCGCCACCGCCCTCAGCAGCGATCCGACGGACGGTCAGGCGGTGCGTGCACTGGCGGCGGCCGCCCGCGCGAGACTCGACGCCGCCGCGCTCGAGCCGGACCTCGAACCGGTCTACGTGCGCTTACTAGCCCGCACCGCCCGAGAAGAAGGCGAATTGAGCTTCCTGCAAGAGCTGCTCACCGACCGCGCCGGCAGGTCGCTCGACCCGGAGCTTCGCTGGCAGCTGATCATCAGCCTCGCAGCCGCCGGACGCCTCGGCATCGACGAGATCGAAGCCGAGCGCTCGCGCGACCCGTCCGGTCCGGGCCGGCAGCAGGCTTGGGCCGCGCGTGCCGCCTTGCCGGACCCGCGTTCGAAGGCGCGAGCCCTGGCGTGGATCGCGAGCCCCGCCGGCTCGCTGGCCGAACGCCGAGCCGCGATGGAGGGCTGGCAGCAGCCGCACCAGCGTGACCTGCTCACCGATTTCGCCGCAGGCTACCCGGAACTGGCCGCCACGGTATGGAGCCAGGGCGAGGAGGTCGGCATCGCCTTCGCTCGCACGATGTTCCCCTTCCACACCGCCGACGACGCCACCGCTTTGGCCCTCACCGCCCCACTCGACCGCGACGGCGACAGCACGCCGCACGGATTGCGCCGCGTTATCCGCGAGCAGCGCGCCCGGCTGACCCGCTGGCAAGCAGCCCGGCTGCTCGACGCCTCACACCCCCACCGCTCGGATGAAGACAGGGGCCTGACTCTCGCGGGTTAAACAGCCTCTGCTGGACCGCGTTTGAGTCTTTTGCGTCGCGCGGGGAATGTGGAACGCTGTTTGCGATGCCGACCTTGAGAGGGACGATGCGCACGCTAACGAGCCGGATCGCCTTACTGTGTGCGGCCATCGCCTTCGCCGCCGCGGGTTGTAAGGCCGGTACCGGCCTACCGGCTGCGGCCACAGCGTCTGCGGCGACGACCTCCGCGCCGGCCGCTCACCTACTTGCGGTGCACGATCCCGGGCACGTGACAGGGGTCGCGCCCCCTTCGTGTCACGCACAGCCGGGGCCGCGTCCGGATCCGGTGTGCACGCCGGGCGCGACCGACCCGGCGGTCACCCAGGCGAACATTCAGAGCACTATCTGCCATGCCGGGTACACCGCGACGGTGCGACCGCCCGATAGCCAGACGGAAACGCTTAAGCGCGCGATGTACAAGTCGTATGGCATACGGACGGGTACGACGTCTGAGTTGGATCACCTGGTGAGCCTGGAGCTGGGTGGCTCGAACGACGCGGCGAATCTGTGGCCTGAGGTCGGCTCGCTGCCTAACCCTAAGGACACTGTCGAGAACGATCTGCACAGGGCGGTGTGCTCGGGCAAGGTCACGCTGGCCGCGGCGCAGCAGGCGATAGCGTCGAACTGGCAGAGCGCTGAAACGGTCCTCGGCATCAGTCACGGATAGTGAAGCACCTGACCGCAGCTTACGCCGCTGCTCACCTGCCCGGCGGCGATGGCCCGGTAGATGAATTCGGCATCGACGAGAATGCTGATGGCGGCGCGGCCGAGCTTGTGTGGCGGAGAGGGGAGGATTCGAACCCCCGGGGGCAGAGCCCGACCGGGTAGACCCGGTCCCCGCTAGGCCACTACGGGGACCTCTCCTTGTCGTCGGCTGCGTCGCTTTGGGGCCTTTCGCTGTCTTTCGGTTTGTCTTCCGCGTCGCCGTCCTTCTGATAGCCATCATGGCGCAGGGTCCTGACTCAGCCCTGATACGCCTCTGACACCTCTCGGCTACCCGCGTCATCCGAACACTTGTCGGCACCGGATTGTGTTGCCAGACTCCGCAATCGGCGACGCATGCGCACGCTGCCCGCGCAACCATGCGTCGCCATGTCGGCTCCGGCGGCCACGAGCATGTCCGGAGCCTGTCAACATCGGGCAACAGCTCAGCTTTACAGAAGGGTTCTACCTTGATACCCACTCTCTTCTCCCGCGCGACGCGCAGGCTGGCGGTGATCGCGGCGCTCGCGTTGCTGCCGCTGACCGCGTTCACGCTGCCGGCGTCCGCCGCGACCACGATCACCAACGGCGGCTTCGAGACCGGGAACCTCACCGGCTGGACCGCCTCGGGCCCGGCGACCGGCGTGACCACGTCCGGCCCGCATTCGGGCACGTTCGCCGCGATGCTCGGCTCGACCTCGCCGACCAACGGGGCCTCGTCGATCGCGCAGTCCTTCACCGCGCCGAGCGGCGGGGCCACGCTGTCGTTCTGGTACGACGTCGTCTGCCCCGACACCGTCCAGTACGACTGGGCTACCGCGACGCTGCGCGACACGACCGCCGGCACCACGGCGACCGTGCTGCCCAAGACCTGCGTAGCCAACTCCGGCTGGAAGCAGGTCTCTACGACGGTGACCTCCGGCCATAACTACACGTTGACGCTCACCAGCCGCGACGACAACTTCGCCGGCGATCCGACGTTCACCAGGTACGACGACGTCGTGTTGACCCCGGCCACCGGCACGAACGACTTCTCGATCTCGGCCAGCCCGTCCTCGGGCTCGGTGACCCCGGGTGGTTCGGTCACGTCCACCATCTCCACCGCGGTGACCTCAGGCAGCGCGCAGACCGTGTCGCTCACCGCGTCGGGCCTGCCGGCCGGCGCGTCAGCCTCCTTCAATCCCACGTCGGTGACCGCGGGTTCGTCCTCGACGATGACCGTGACAACCTCGACGAGCACGCCGACCGGCAGCTCGACGATCACGATCACTGGCACCGGAACGTCGGTCACGCACACGGCCACCTTCACGCTGACGGTGTCGACCTCGGGTGGCATCACCCTGACGAAGGTGAGCACGGACCCGTTCACCGACACGGATGCGCAGCACGCCACTGAGGTCGAGCCGGACACGTTCGCCAACGGCAACACGATCGTCTCGGCGTACCAGGTCGGGCGGGTCTTCGGCGGAGGTTCATCGGACCTCGGCTGGTCCACATCCACCGACGGCGGCGCCACGTGGCCGATGTAGACTCTTTGCGTCCCCTGGGTTGCTTCTATAAGCGCCCCTAATTAACCTGCCGGCCAAGCGCCGCAGAGGTCGTCAACGCGCCCGTCAGCGGATTTCTTGTTGTGGGGCCAGAGATTTCGTACGATGCAGATTCCGCTTCTGAGAGGGCGCCAATTGGGGTCGGATTGACGCCAGCAGTCCATCGTAGCCGTTGTAAATCAGGAATTCACCCGCCAGTTCTACCCGAATCAGGACGCTATCGGCAAGCAGATTGCAGTCGAAGATGGTAACCACAAGAGAGCCGAAATATCCAAGAATTCCTTGAAAAGTGGAACGGGGCCGTCA
>CAVQPP010000421.1:0-9486 GCA_963714445.1 uncultured Actinomycetota bacterium | reverse complement strand
GCCGGGATCCGCCGCGCCGCCGAAATGTACGCATGCCTAGAGGAGAGCCAGCGCAACGCGGAAATTGTCAGCGCGGCCGAACGCTTGCGCGCCGGCCACGCACGTCCACGGAAGATCTACGCCCTCGTATCCGATCCGGAGCTGTGCGTCATGATGAAGGCACGCAGGTGGAGTTCGGCCGAGGCGAACGGGGCGCCCCTGCTGCACGTCGATTTCTTCAATCCCGACGAACTCGCCGCGCAGGCCGCGGTGCGCGCCGACCGGTCCGCGCTCGAAGGCGGCGTGCCCGAGTTCGCCATCGTGGGCAGCGGCGCGTTCGGGCGGGCCGTGCTCGCCGAGCTCGCGCGCCAGTGGCTGCCGAGGCGGGCTCCGACCGGCGCGTTGATGCCGGTCACGCTCGTCGCCGACGACGCCGTCGAAGCAGCGGCGCAGATCCGGCAACGCTTTCCGTTCATCGACGACGCGTGCGTGCTGCGTGGCTACCAGAATTCGCTGCAGCAGATGCTCGCCGAACGGCAGCGCTTCGCCAACGCTCCGCTGCGCAGGCTCTACCTGTGTCAGGACGTGGAGAGCGACGCGCTGAAGGCAGCGCTCACCGCGGTCGCCTACCTGCACGATTCGGTGGAGTCGGTCGTCGTGCGGCTCGACCGGCTTTCCGGTATCGCGGAGGCGTTCGAGGGCGGACTTTCCGGCCGTGCGCTGTTCGACGCGTTCGGCGGACGGCTGCGCGTCGTGGACGTCGTACGCGAGGGCTGCGATCCCGAGGTGATCGGCGACGACCTCGTCGAAACCCTGGCGCGTGCGTCCCATAACCGGTATCTGGTGCAGCGCCTCGCGGAAGGTGCCGTGCGCTACGGCTCGGTCGCGATGGCCACCTGGGACGAGTTGCCCGAGGACCGCCGCATCGCGAATCGCGAGCAGGCGATGGACATCGGTCGCAAGCTAGCCCGGATCGGCTGCCTACTCGCGCCGCGCTCCGAAGCCACCCGGGACTTCTCGTTCCGCGCCGGCGAGGTGGAGATGCTCGCGGAGCTGGAGCACGACCGGTGGGTGCGGGAACGGTCGCGCCACGGCTGGTCCCACGGCGAAACGCGCGATGAGGACGCCAAGCGGCACCCCGATCTGGTGCTCTGGCGCGAGCTGTCCGACGGCAGCCGGGACAAAGACCGCCAAGCCGTTCACGCGATTCCCGCCCTGCTCGCCGACGTCGGTCTGGGCATCATCAGAGTTAATCCGTCAGCCGGTCAGCCCGGTGACGCGCAGCGTGAGGTTCAGGCGGCCGGAGGTCAGGCCGGTCGCCGGATCGCCGGTGCCGGGATAGATTTTCGGCACACCGTGATACGCGAATCGTGACGGACCGCCGAAGACGAACAGGTCGCCGGATTCGAGCTCGACGTCGGTGTAGGGCTTGTTGCGGTTCTCGGTGTTGCCGAAGCGGAACACGCAGCTGTCGCCGATGCTGAGCGAGACCACCGGGGCGTCGCAGCGTTCGTCTTTGTCCCGGTGCAAGCCCATGCGGGCCTGGCCCTCATAGAAGTTGATCAGTCCGGTGTCCGGTTCGTATTCGTCGGCGGCATGAGGGTCCTGGTAAGCATCGACCAGGGCGCTGCGGCCAAGATCGGCCAGCCACTCCGGGAAGGGTGCGACGCGCTGGCCGTTCACGTCGTTCGCGACACGTGTGTACGTATACGGCGACCAATGCCAGCCGACGCATACCGTCCGCACCGACATCACGCCGCCGCCGGGCAGCCGAGTGTGCCTGATCGGGACCGGGCCGGTTGCCCACTCGCGGCACCGCGTCACCAATTCGCGCTGCTGGTCGAGGTTGAGCCAATCGGGCAGGTGCACCGCGCCCGGCGCGATCTCTGTGCGCTGACGGGGGATTAGTGCGTTCATGCGACCGTTGCAGCGGTCCGCAGGTAATGCATCGCGTACGAGCGCCATGGCTGCCAGCCGCGTGTGTCAACAGCCACGTCACCCTCGAGCAGCACGTCCGGATCGCCGAGCGCACGCATCCGGACGTACCCGGCCGTCCACGGCTCGATGCCCGGCAGCGCGAGCAGTTCCTTCTCCGCCTGGTCACGATCCACGCCCGGATCGAGTCGCAACGTGCCGTCGGTGAGCGCCGCGCCGAGAGCGCGCAGCGTCGCGCGCCGGGATTCCGGCATGTCTAGCGCGTCCAGCGAGTTGTCGGCGAGGTCGGCGGCGCGGAGGAATAGGTGTGTCAGGCCGCCACTCGCAGAGGAGAGCGGTTCGCCGTACGCCGCGACCAGCGCCGCGCCTAGCTCCCGGCCATCCGCGGTCGAGAGCTGCTGGCCTAGCACTGCGCGCACTGCCAGCTCTTCCGGATCGGCGGCGCCCGGCGCGCGAAGTCCCGGCCGCTGTTCGATCAGCGGGCCGAGGATCGCGTCCGTGCCGAGAGTTTCGGCTACGGCGTACGGGTCGGCGTCGAGGTCGAATAGGCGGCGAATGCGCTGGATCCCGGCAGTCAGGTCACGCAGGTCGCCGAGGTGTAGGCGGCACTCCAGCCAGCCGCCGCCCTGACCACCCGAATTGCTCGCGCCACCTGAGCTGCCGGAGCCGATAGAGCCGCCCGAGCCGAAGCGTGGCTTCTCGTCGACCTCTGCGATGGCGGGACCTGCAGGCAGCCGCAGCGTGCGTCGATACGTCCGCGTGCCCCGCCTGCCGATCAGCTCCTCGACCCCCGGGATCGCTCGCTGCTCGAGGTAGTCGAAGATCTCCGCCGCCGCATACGGCCCACGGAACGCGAGCCGCAGCGGTATGCCGCCCTCACCCTCCTGCACCTGACCGCTGCCCGGGCTCTTCGGGCGCGCCGTGCGCAGTCGCGTCGGCGTGACGGCGTAGATCGCGCGGATCGTGTCGTTGAACTGCCGGATGCTGTCGAAGCCCGCCGCGAACGCCACCTCGGACGCCGGCAGGCTCGTGGTCTGCAGCAACACCCGCGCCGTGTGCGCACGCTGCGCCCTTGCGAGCGCTACTGGACCGGCGCCGACCTCGGCGTTTAGCTGACGCTGCACCTGCCGCGCGCTGTAGCCGAGGCGCGCGGCCAGGCCGGTGACGCCCTCGCGGTCTACGACTCCGTCCGCGATTAGGCGCATCGCGCGGCCTACCGCGTCGGCACGTACGTTCCACTGCGGTGATCCGGGCACCGCATCCGGGCGGCAGCGCCGGCACGCACGGTAACCGGCGCCCTGCGCTGCCGCGGCGGTGGGGTAGAAGTGCACATTCTCGCGCTTGGGAGTCACGGCGGGGCAGCTCGGCCGGCAATAAATGCCGGTCGTCGACACGGCGAAGAAGAACTCGCCGTCGAACCGGCCGTCACGGCCGCGCACCGCCTCGTACTTCGCGTCCTCGCTAGTCATACGCCCAATCGTGCGCCGTTCGGCGCGGCAGCGCTAGCGGGATTCGGACAGCACATCCGGTTTGGGTGTATCCAAAAGGGTTATTCGGGCATCACAGCATTTTCTGGATGGAGGTGGCTGTGATGGGAACGCACACCATACATAGGACGAGCGTGCCCGCCACGCAGACCAGCGGCGACCACGGTCGGATTCTGTTCACGGTCGTCGGAGGCGCCGCGCTTGTCGTCTCCGCGTTCCTGAACTGGTCCCGCGACATGACCGGAACCGCGCTCAGCAATCACTCGCTGATCGAGACCTCGTTCTTGTCGCAGACCGACATCGTGCGCACGGTCGGCGGTCTGGCAGTGGTGATCGGACTGGTCGGCATGTTCGGGCTGGTGGATCGCTCCGGCTGGCTGACCCGGCTGTTCGGGCTGCTCGGCGTGGCGCTGTTCGTCATGTTCTTGATCGAGGTCCTGCGCTCCAACGTGCATACGTTGCAGGCCGGCGCCTGGCTGGCGCTCGGCGGCGCCATCGCGATGCTAATCGGCGGGTTCCTGCCGGGCTACGCATACGAGACCCGTGGCGAGCCCATGGTGGTCGAGGAGCGCCGCATGGACGAGACGGACCCGACTCTCGGCCAGCGCGACCCGCGCCACTACGACACCGCCGGCACTGACGCGGAGTCCGAGCCCCGCCGCCCGCTCCCGTAACTGGGCTCCGTAACAGGGCAGCGCATAGGACAAGAAGTTTATAAGCAGTCTGATACCGGTCGCGGCGTTAGGTCGCCGTGGCCGGTATCCGTCGGCACCAACGTTCGGAGGGATCATCAATGCCACGCGGATCGAGCGCGAAGCGCGAACGCCAGTACAAGCACATCGAAAGCAGCGCCAAGGAGCGCGGCGCGAGTTCGGGGCGGGCCAAGGAGATCGCGGCACGCACCGTGAACAAGCAGCGCGCGCAGAGCGGCGAGGCCACCGGCAGCAGCAAGGGTTCGTCGGGCAAGGCATCGTCGAGCAAGAGAGCGGCAGCGGCAGTAGCTAGCAACAAGAGCTCGTCTCGCAGCACCCGCGGCAGCGGCGGCGGTTCGTCGAGCGGCTCGAACACCACCTTCCGCCAGCTCTACGCCGAGGCGCGGCGCCGCGACATCAAGGGCCGTTCCTCGATGGACAAGGCGCAACTCGAGCGCGCGCTGGCCGGCAGTGGCGGCAAGCGCGGCAGGTGAGGCGGCCATCTTCCGGCCGCGCGTGGCAACCGGTGAACGTCGTTGCCAAACCGTGAGCAAACCCGTGAGGACAGCCCGGTCCGGGAGCGCATGCTTTCAGTTTCTCGGGGTACTGCGCGTCCGCTCTGCCCCAGAGGCCGGAGGCCGGGCCCGGCGCAACTGGGGCGCAGATCCCGGATCGTGCATCGTAGGAGGTTCCGATGACTATCGCGGAGGCGATCGCCCCGCTGGCTCCGCCGGCCCCGCTGGCTCCGCCGGTCCGGCCGGTCATAACGCGCCGCCCGCAGGAAGCCCGCCCACGCAGGCTGCGACGGCCGTTGACCGCGCGCGAGATTGAGGTTTTGGCGCTGATCGCGGACGGCAAGACCAACGAGGAAGTAGCCGAACGGCTCGGCATCGCCCGGCACACGGTCAAGAGCCACATGGCGCACATCCTCGACGCCCTGGGTGCGATGAACTCCGCGCACGCGGTGGCTATCGCGCACTGCCGCGGCGACTTCGGGCCGCGCCGGCGCATCGCCTGGAACCCGGACGTCTCTTACCGCGAGGTGCAGGTCCTGGAAGGCGTCGCCGTCGGTATGACCGACGTGCAGGTCGGGCGCAAGCTCTGGGTGTCGCAGCACACGATCAAGTCGCACCTGCGCCGGATCTACGTCAAGCTCGGCGTGACCTCGCGCGCTCAGGCCGTGGACGCGGCGTTCCGCAGCGGCCTGCTGGTGGCCAGGGGGCCGGTACGCCACTGAGTGGCTGACAGATAAGTGGGCGAATCCTCGGACGGCGCGGGGCCGGAAGCATGGTTCCGCGCGCCGGGGCGCATGGGGGGACGGTGCCCGGGTAACCGCCGAGCATGAGTGAATTGATCATTGACCAGCACGCCATGTCGAAGCACGCCGTGTCCGAGCCACCGGACCCGTTGCAGCCGACGCCCGATCCCCCTGATCCGATGCAGCCCGATCCGGCCCGCCCTGACCCCATTTGGCCGGACCCCATCCCGCCGCAGCCGCCGCGCCCGGGCCCGGTGCCTCCGCACCCCGGTCCGAATCCGCCGCCGCCGCTGCCCGAGCCGGATCCCGTGCCTCCGCACCCGCCGGGCCCGGACCCCGAGCCGCCGCTGCCGGAAACTGCCGAAGCTGCCCAGGCAGCCGTACGCTGGAGCAGCAGTAGGAGTCACCACAGCACGAGCCACGACTCTGGTCGCTAACCGGGAGACGTCTGTGGCCACTAGCTCGTCAAGCACCCTCGTCCGTGTCGACGGTCGGCAGTTGCGCCTGTCCAACCTCGACAAAGTGCTGTTTCCGGAGACCGGATTCACCAAGGGCGAGGTCATCGAGTACTACCACCACATCGCGTCGGTCATGCTGCCGCACCTCGCCGGCAGACCGGTTTCCCTGAAGCGTTTCCCGAACGGCACGGCCGAGTCGGGCTTCTTCGAGAAGAACGCTCCCAACGGCACGCCCTCGTGGGTCAGAACCGTGACGCTCGACTCCCCGCACAGCACCAAGGAGCGGGAGACCGTCCGCTACGTGGTGCTCGAGGAGCCCGCAGCGCTCGTCTGGACGGCGAACCTGGCCGCGATCGAGCTGCACGTACCGCCGTGGCGGGTCGGCCCACGCGGCGCCAAGCGCGGCTCGGACCGGATCGTCTTCGACCTCGATCCCGGCGCCCCGGCCGGCCTCGCCGAGTGCGCGCAGGTGGCGACGCTGCTCGCGGACGTGCTCGGCGATGACGGCCTGACCGCCTATCCCGGCGTCTCCGGCGGCAAGGGCATGCACCTGTACGCGCCCATCCGCGAGACGCCGCCGAAGCAGGCCGCGGATTATGCGCATCGGGTCGCCATCGCTCTCGAGAAGCAGCATCCCGATCTCATCGTGAGTCAGATGGCGAAGACGCTGCGCCCCGGCAAGGTCCTGATCGACTGGAGCCAGAACAGCGGCCCGAAGACGACCGTCGCGCCATACTCGATGCGCGCCAGGCCGCAGCCGAGCGTCGCGCTGCCGCTGACCTGGGACGAGATCGAAAGCGTTTCGGCACGTGGCCACGGCTTCGAGCCGGGCGAAGTGCTTGATCGCGTTGCCGAGCGCGGGGACGTCGCCGAGCCGGTTCTGCACGGCGGCCCTGCGCTCCCGAAGGGCTGAAAAGCCTCCAGACAAGCTTGTGGCCCACCGGGGGAGGGGGGAGGCACCCGGTGGGCCAGCTCTCGGTTAACCGCTATTCGCGGCTGCAAACGGGGTCGCTCAGCGCCGACGGCGGCGGCCGACTCGCACCGGCCGTCCGGTGAGCGCGTAGTGCGGGGTCAACGCGTCGGGCGGCTCGGCGACGGCGTTCTGGAGGGTTACCGGGCCGCCGCCCGCGCCGTCGTCCAACTCGGACGCGCTGATCCCTGGCTGGCTGAACGTCGGCAGGCCGTCGTCCACCGCCGGCTCGACGATCGCCGGGCGGCGGATCGTCGTGGTGATCGATGCCGGCGCCGGCGGCTGCAGTACCCGGGTCTGCGCCGGCCTGATCGGGTTGCCGAAAACGTCGAGCACCGGCTCCCCCAGGGGCTCTACGACGGCCGCCACATCGGCAGCCTCCTGCGAAAGCAGCGGGTCGTCGCGTATGGCGAAGCGGATCAGCAGATCGGCGATGCCCGCGATCATGACGATCATCCCTGCGACGTGCAAGTCGAGCCAGTTCGGACTCGACTGGATCGCGAAGGCGAACACGCCGCCGATCGCGATCGCCGTCAGGGCTCCGAAGAAACTGGTGCGTCTCATCGTTCGCTCTCTCCTTCCGACCGCGATCGCGGTCCGCGTTCGACGGACCGGATCCGATTGGCCGTCAGTTCGAACCAACGGATACCCGCGCGTGCCCCGGTCATGAGCGCGATCGGCGCATGTATTGCGCGGATGCGGTTATTGGGATCAGGCTGGCGAAGAGGGCTTATCGCCCCATGCCTGAATACGAGGGAGGAGTGACCCATGGATGACGAGCAGCCGGTACAGTCGCTTCCGCCTGAGCAGCAAACGGCAGAGGAGGCAGGCGCTCGGGACGCGGATCCCGAGGCGGGACCCGGAGACGCGGACGCGGCTCCGGACACAGCAGCAGCCGAACCAGCGAAATCAGCACCAGCCACGTCAGCAGCAGAGGTCGCCTCGGCGCAGACCGAAGCCGAGGCCGAAGAGCACGCGCAGGCCGACGGCGCGGCCCGCAGCTCGATCTCGTCCGTCGGCGAGCGGCTGGGCCAGCGCGTCGCCCAGGTGGGCGAGGCGGCGGCCGACAAGGTCGCGCACGCCGGTGAGCTCGCGGGGGACAAGGTGCACCACGCCGGCGAGGTCGCGGCGGAGCGGGTACACCGTGCCAGCGAAGTGGCGGGGGAGCGGGTCGCCCACGCCAGCGAAGCCGCAGGGCAGAAGGTCATCCTCGCGAGCGAGGCAGCCGAGGGCACGGTAGCCGAGGCGCAGACTCGCGCGGTACACGCCAAGAACCGGATCGTCGAGCAGGCTGGCCACCTGGGCGAGCGGATCCGCAAGTCCACGCCCCCGCAGGTGCGGGAAACGGGCACGCGCGCGGCCGAGGTCGTGCGCAAGAACCCGCGCAAGGTCTTCGCCGGTGCCGGATCGGCGCTGGTCGGCCTGGTGACGGCAGTGCGGCGCCGGGGACGGCGCTCCGGCGGTGACAGCGACAGTTAGAGCTCCAAGCCCGTCCCTGAGCCCGGAGAGCGTCCGGACTCAGGGGCAGGTGGCGTGATTGGTCATACATTTCCCTTTGAGTCCCACGTACGGGCTATCGCATGACATGCGCGGTATGAATGATAAGTACGCTATGCGGCCGTGATCAGTCCGCTGCGCCCGACCCGAACCCATCGATCCGGCCTGCCACGCGGCGTCGTCCTCAGCGCGATACTGCTGTGCGCGGCGCTGTGCGCGGCCGGCTGTGGCTCCGGATTCAACCAGTCCGCCCAGCCGGCCCGACCCTCGCTCGTGATCTCCGGCGGGTCCCTCACGCCGGGAAGCCTCACGCGGGTGGAGTTCGGCTTCGCGAACGCCGGAAAGACCGGGGTCGTCGCGCAGATCATGTCGAACACCGGCGTGTACAAGGGATACGACCCGAACGCCGGGGCGCCGAGCGCTCTCGCCAGCCCGAGCTCGATTCCGCCTGAACACCCGGTCTCCAGCTCCTCGAGTTCCGTCGGCACCACGCTGGCTAAGGCCTCGACGACGCTCGCGCGCACTCCTCACCTGCATGGCTCACGTGAACCGCAGCACTGACGTCCGCGTGATAGGACCGAACTGTTCAAGGCCATGTCGCCGTTTCGAATGCACGCGGACGGGCATGGAGGACGCCTGGTCGGCCGATGGCGATCGACGATGGTCGGTCGCGGATCGAGGGGCGAGCGGGTGAGTGACTTCAGACGCAACGGGCGGGACCGCACCACGGAGGCGCTGGACGAGTACCTGCGTGCGCTGGGGCGGTCCGCGCGGGATCAGGCCGTCGCCGACGCCGAGGAGGAAGTGTGCCGTGCGTGGGCCGACGAGCTCGCGCGCGTGCAGCGGGTGACGGAATCCGCGGTCGGCGCCGCGCGTTCCGCGTCCCACGCGGCGCAGCGGCTGGTTCGCCTGCACCAGGAGCACGGGGATCTCAACGCTCTGCTCGAAGCCCAGGCCGAGTTGGAGCGGGCGCGGGATCACGAGCGGCGCAGCGCCGAGGCCGCGCGCGTTCTGGTCACGGCATGCACCGAGGAGCACGAACTGCTCGCACTCGCGGCCGAAGAGCGCGAAACGGTGGCGCTCGCCAACCGGATCTGGATCTCCTCCGCCAGCCGCGCGGTCTACGCGGCCGGCGCGGGTGAAGATGACGCGGACGTGGGCCCGGACGGTGCGCGAGGCTGACGGTCACCTGCGCCGTGGCTCGCCACGT
>CAVQPP010000420.1:0-11499 GCA_963714445.1 uncultured Actinomycetota bacterium | reverse complement strand
AGACACGAGCACCCGCGGCGATTGATCGCCGATCGCGCGGGCCGCTGTTCCACGGCGGGAGAAAAGCCCGGGAGGCCAGGTCGATCCGGCGTGCCGGATCCCGGTCCCGGAGCGTGCCATGACTGCTTCCTTCCAACGTCGCAGACAGCGGATATCAAATCCAGTTCATCAGGGATCGGTGTCTGCCGTGTCCATTCGCGCTTCCTCCGCAGAAAGGTGATCCGCCGTGTCCGCTACCGTCTCCCTTCCGCAGCCCGGCGCCGGTCCAGGCGCCCTCGAGGCACATGATGCCGACGACCTCGCCGGCTTCGGCTACCCCCAGCAACTGCGCCGCAGACTCGGCTCCTACGCCTCCTTCGCGGCCGGGTTCTCGTTCGTCTCGATCCTGACGACCGTCTTCCAGCTGTTCTCCTTCGGCTACTCGTTCGGCGGGCCGGCCTTCTTCTGGACCTGGCCGCTGGTGTTCGCCGGGCAGTTCCTGGTCGCCCTGTGCTTCGCCGAACTCGCCGCGCGCTACCCGATCTCAGGCTGCGTCTATCAGTGGTCGCGCCGGATGTCCACCGGGCTCACCGGCCACTTCGCCGGCTGGACGATGCTGATCGGCCAGGTCGTGAGCGTGTCGGCCGCGGCCATCGCGCTGCAGGTCGTGCTGCCCTCGGTCTGGTCCGGATTCCAGCTGCTCGGCGGCGATCCGACGCTGACCGCGCGCACCGGCGCGAGCAATGCCGTCGTGCTCGGCGCGATCCTGATCACGCTCACCACGGTCGTCTCCGCGATCGGCGTGCGCGTCATGTCCCTGATCAACAGCGTCGGCGTGACCTGCGAACTGGTCGGCGTCGGCGTGCTGGTCGCGCTGCTGTTCGCGCACTCGAACCGCGGACCCGGCGTCGTACTGCGCACCGACGGCGTCCAGGGCGGCGGCTCGTATCTTTGGCCGTTCCTGGTCTCCGCGCTGATGGCGGCCTACGTCATGTACGGCTTCGACAGCGCCGGCGAGCTGAGCGAGGAAACGCGCTCGCCCCGCCGCACCGCGCCCCGCGCGATCCTGCGCGCGCTGGCCGTCTCCGGCGTCGGCGGCGCGCTGCTGCTCATCGCGGCCCTGATGGCCGCGCCGTCGCTGACCGACGGGAACCTGGCTACCGGCGGCCTGCCGTACGTCGTCACCAGCCGGCTCGGCACCGGCCTCGGCAAGGCGCTGCTGATCGACGTCACGATCGCGATCTGCGTGTGCACGCTCGCGATCCAGACCGCCGCGTCCCGGCTGATGTACTCGATGGCGCGTGACCGGGCACTGCCCGCCGCGACGCGCCTGGCCCGAGTCTCGCCCCGCACCGGCACGCCGGTGCTGCCGACCGTGCTGGTCGGCGTCGCCGCGATCGCGGTGCTCGGGGTCAACGTCGGGCGGGCGCAACTGTTCACCGCGCTGACCAGCGTCGCCGTGGTGATCGTGTACCTGGCGTACCTGCTGGTCACCGTGCCGCTGCTGCTGCGCCGCCTGCGCGGCCTGCCCGAGGCCGGTCCCGGGCAGTTCTCCCTCGGCCGCTTCGGCCTGCCGGTCAACCTGCTGGCCGTCGGCTACGGCGCCTTCATGGTGGTGAACATGGGCTGGCCGCGGTCGGAGGTCTACGACCCGGCGGGCGGCCACTGGTACCTGAAGTACTTCGCGCTGCTGTTCTGCGGGGCAGCCGCTCTCGTCGGGCTGCTCATGTACCAAGCCGTCAACGCCACGCGTGACGCGGCCGCACGCTCGGCCGCCGCGATGCAGCTCGCCGATGCCGCGCCTGAGGCGGCGCAGTGAGTCAGACCTACGAGATCCCCGGCGGCGCGGCCGACTCGCTGCGGCTGCGCCGTCATCGGGCCCTGACGCTGACCGGCCTGGGCGACGGCGCGAACGTGTCCATGCTCGTCTACGCCGCCGACAACCCGTTGGACCGGCTGAACATCCCAGACACTCTCAAGGCTCAGATGTCCGCGCGCATCGCGCCGCCGATGGTGCTGATGTCCGACATGGGCCGGGCGCTCGCGTCGGTGACCGGATCGAGCCTCGACTGGCACGACGCGATCACCGGCCACAGCCTTGACCTGCACGTCGAGCGCCGTTACGGCCCCTCCTCCTACGCCGCGCATGCGAACGCCTGGCGGCGAAGCGCGCGTGCGGGCCTGCTGGACGAGCTGTGGAAGCACGGCCTCGGCGCGCGTGATCTGCACGCCACCGTCAACTGGTTCACCAAGGTGGCCCCGGCCGGCGACGAGCGCGGCTCGCTCGCGTACATGCCCGGACACGCGGTGACAGGGGACTGGGTTACCCTGCGCGCTGAGCAGGACCTGCTGATCGTGCTGTCCACCGCCCCGCACCCACTCGACCCTGCTGGGAACTGGCGCCCGACCGCGGTGCGCGTGACGGTGGAAACCGTTGCCGCGCCCGGCCCCGACGACCCGAGCCGCAAGCACCGCGCCGAGTCCGCGCGGGCCCTGGCCGTCACCGAACGGAGCCTGCTGTGAAGCCCGAAGTGCTCTTCGACCTGACCGTGGCGGCAGGCGACGGCTGGATCGGCGTAGTCCCGTCGGACGGCCTGCTGCGCGTCACCGATCTGGAGGGAAACCAGGCCGTAGACACGCTGTTCTACGACGCGCACGACTACACCAACCGGTACAGCGCGGTAGACACGATCCGCGAGCAGGGCGCCGTGTATCTGACCAACGGCTCGGTGCTGCGCACCGTCAACGGCGACGCGCTCGCCACGATCGTCGCGGACACCTGCGGCAGGCACGACACCATCGGCGGCGCGTGCTCGCAGGAGAGCAACGTCGTGCGATACGGCGAGCACACCCGCCATCAGCACGCGTGCCGGGCCACCTTCCTGCGGCAGGCGATCGGCTGGGGCCGCGGCCTGGACAAGCGCGACCTCACCCACAACATCAACTTCTTCATGAACGTGCCGCTGACCCCGGAAGGCGGCCTGACCTTCGAGGACGGAGTCTCCGCGCCGGGCAAGTACGTCGAACTGCGCGCGGAACGCGACCTGCTCGTGCTCGTCTCGAACTGCCCGCAGCTGAACAATCCGTGCAACGGCTACCACCCGACGCCGATTCGACTGACCGCCTGGGCCGCCCCGTGCTAGTCGCGAAGGCCACCCTCCCCCACCTCACATACGCATCCACACTTACATCTACGCGCAGAATCGAAGTCCTCGCCCCGGGGACGCAGACCACCGTCCAGGACCTGACCGGCCGGCGCGGCCTATGGGGCGTCGGCGTGCCCCCGTCAGGGGCCTTCGACGGCTATGCCTGCGCCCTCGCGAACCTGGCCGTCGGCAACGATCCCGCCGCCGCGGCCGTCGAGGCGGTCCTGGTCGGCCCGCGCCTGCGGTTCCACGACCGAGCCCTGATCGCCGTGACAGGAGCCTGCCAAGTGGCCCGGCTGCGCGGCCGGCCGCTTCGCCCCGGCGTACCAGTTCCGGTGCTACCCGGCGACGAACTCGAGTTCGGGCCCTGCGGCCAGCCGGGCCTGCGCGGATACCTCGCCGTGCGCGGCGGCGTCGACGTGCCGCGCGTTCTCGGCAGTCGCGCGACCTTCCTGCTCGGCCGGTTCGGCGGGGCGGACGGACGCGCGCTGACGGCAGGCGACGTACTCACCCTTGGCCGCGAGGAGAACTGCGGCGTGCCCGCCGACTGCGGACCGCTGCTGCCGGGGCTCACCGACGCCTGGTCGTTGCGCGTCATCCCCGGGCCGCACGGCGCGCCCGAGTACTTCGACGACGACGCCCTGGCCGACCTATTCGCCGCCGACTGGACCGTCGACCACCGCAGCGACCGCACCGGCATCCGCCTCGCCGGCCCGGCGGTCGACTTCGCCAGGCCGGACGGCGGCGAGGCCGGCCTGCATCCCGTGCAACATCCACGACTCCGCATACCCGGTCGGCGGGATCATGGTCTCCGGCGACACCCCGGTCATCGTCGGCCCGGACGGCCCGAGCCTGGGCGGATTCGTCGTCCCCGCAGCCGTCATCAGCGCGGACCTCTGGCAGCTCGGCCAGCTGCGGCCAGGCGACAGCGTCCGGCTCGATACCGGTCACGCCGGACGTCGCCGCGCAGGCGGCAGCCGTACGACGCGCGACACTGTCCGACGCCCGGGAACCGGCAGCACCCGCCCCGACCCGGACCCCGCGACGCGGCGAACCGATCGCGACGCACGAACGCCCCGCGCCGCTGCTCGCCGTCGCGGCGTCCGGCGATCGACCGGAGCTCATCGTGCGCTACAGCGGCGACCACCACCTACTCGTCGAGGCGGGACCGCCGCGCCTGGACCTGACCGTCCGAGCGCGAATCCACCTGCTCGCGCTGGAGCTCAATCGCCGCAGGCCGGCCACCGTGACCGAGAGGGTCGAGGGAGTCAGGTCACTGCTGCTAGCCTTCAACCCCGCCGGGGCCACCGATTCAACCGACGCCGCCGGCTTCACCGAAACGGCGGCACTGGCCGCAGCCACGCGTCTGACGGAGCAGATCGAGGACGCATGGCTCACGCTGCCCGATCCGCGCGGTATCGAACTGGAAGTGCGCGAGGTGACGATGCCGGTCTGTTTCGACGATCCCAACGCGCACGAGGCCATGCGCCGCTACCAGCGCGGCGTGCGGCCCGACGCGCCCTGGTGCCCCGACAACGTCGAGTTCATCCGGCGTGTCAATGGCCTGACCAGCCGTGCCGAGGTCTTCGAGATCGTCAGGGCCGCGTCATATCTCGTGATCGGGCTCGGCGACGTGTACCTCGGCGCGCCGGTCGCCGTGCCCCTCGACCCGGCGCACCGGCTGGTCACGACGAAATACGATCCGCCGCGCACGTGGACGCCGGAGAACGCGGTCGGGATCGGCGGAGCGTACCTGTGCGTGTACGGGATGGAAGGGCCCGGCGGATACCAGCTGGTCGGCCGCACGGTCCCGGTCTGGCGCCGGCCGCCGGCCGACGAGCTGGGCGTGCGCCGGCCCGATCCCTGGCTGCTGCGGACCTTCGACGTGCTGCGTTTCGAGCCGGTCGACCACGACGAGCTAAGGACGCTGCGCGTGCAGATCGCCGACGGACGCAGGGAGCTGACGATGCGCCGCACCACCCTCGACCTCGGCAGCCTGCCCGCGCCTGATGCACCGCTGTCGGCCGCGGCGCGGCAGTT
Organism: uncultured Actinomycetota bacterium; assembly: GCA_963714445.1. Lineage (GTDB taxonomy): Bacteria > Actinomycetota > Actinomycetes > Streptomycetales > Catenulisporaceae > Actinocrinis. Next base: position 6,334 of record CAVQPP010000420.1, on the reverse strand, counting down.
CACCGAGCGGCGCACCGCGGCGTTCGCCGAGGAACGGCAGCGGTGGGCTGACCATGGCTGACAACCCCGCGTCTGACAACCCCGCCGGCCACGAGCCCGACGACACCCGCGTCGCATCGATCCTCGCCGCCGGGTTGACGCCACACGGACAACCGGTCTGGACTCGGCTGCTGAGCCCGGAGCGCATTCGTACCCTCACATCCAACGCCCCCGCCGACGGCCCGTTGTCCGGAACGCCGTTCGCCGTCAAGGACAACCTCGACATCGCGGGCGAGCCCACCAGCGCCGCCTTCCCACCACTGGCCGCCGCCGCACCGGCCCAGCGCACCGCGACCGCCGTGCGGCGACTGATCGACGCGGGCGCGGTGCCGGTCGGGAAGACCAACCTCGACCAATTCGCCACCGGACTCCTCGGCACCCGCACGCCCTACGGCGCGTGCCACGCGGTCGGGCACCCCGACCACGTCTCGGGAGGCAGCAGCAGCGGCAGCGCGGTCGCCGTCGCACTCGGTCTCGTGCCGCTCGCGCTCGGCACGGACACGGCAGGCTCGGGACGCGTACCCGCCGCGTTCAACGGCATCGTCGGGATGAAGCCGACACGCGGCCTGGTCTCCACGTCCGGCCTGCTGCCGGCCTGCCGCTCTCTCGACTGCGTCAGCGTGTTTACCCGCACCACGACAGAGGCCCGCGACGCGCTCCGCGTCCTGGCCGCACCCGACCCTACGGACCCTTATTCACGCGCCAAACCCGCGCACCAACCGCTAGTGCCGATCGAACCGCGTGTCATAGCCGTCCCCCGCACCGACCAAGACCCCGGCCTCGACCTCGATCCCGCGCACCGCGCGGCATGGGAGCGCGCCCTCGCCCACGCCGCCAAGGTCGCCGAGCACGTCATCACCTTCGATCCGGCGCCGTTCCTCGCGGCCGCCCGGCTGCTCTATCAGGGACCGTGGATCGCCGAACGCTGGCACGCGATCGGCCCTCGCCTCGGCAGCTCAGGCATCGAGCACCCAGAGCTCGATCCGGCGGTCCGCGCCGTGCTGCGCGGTGCCGCCGGCGTCTCAGGCCCCGACGTCTTCGCCGGTCTCGACCGACTCGCCGTACTGCGGCGCGCCGCCGAAGCCGTCTGGACCACCGCCGACGCGATCCTGCTGCCGGTCACCCCCGGCCATCCGACACATGCGCAGATCGCCGCCGATCCCGTCGGCCAGAACACCCGGCTCGGTACGTACACGAACTTCGTGAACCTGCTCGACCAGTGCGCGATCGCGCTGCCCGCCGGACTGCGCGATGACGGCCTGCCGTTCGGCGTGCAGCTGATCGCCCCCGCATTCCACGACGAGGCACTACTCGACCTCGCGGCACGCTGGTCCGGCGAGAAGCCGCAGGAAGCGGCGGCGCCCCCAGGGGAGACGCTGCTGGCCGTGGCGGGCGCGCACCTATCCGGCCTCCCGCTCAACGGCCAACTGCTCGCGCTCGGCGCCCGCCTGCGTTTCCGCTCACGCACCGCGCCCGGATACCGGCTCTACCGCCTGCCAGGCAACGGAATCGCCCGTCCCGGACTCGTGCGCACCGGCGACGGCCCGGCGGCCGGCATCGCGGTCGAGGTCTGGCAACTCAGCCACCACGCAGTCGGCGCGCTGCTGGACACGGTTCCCGCACCACTAGGCCTAGGCCGCCTAGCCCTCACCAGCGGCGAAGAGGTCACCGGATTCCTCGCCCACGGGCCGCTCCCGACCGGCGCGCAGGACGTGTCACACCACGGCGGTTGGCGCGAGTACCTCCAGGCGAGCTGACACAGGCGCCGCCCCGATCGCCCGCGTTCGTGCGGACGATCGGGGCGGCGGGTTCGAACTACTCGAACTAACCGAGCGTCAGCACGGTGACCGAGTAGGCCGGGAACGTGCGGGTGAAGGTCGAGCCGAGCCCGGTGACCGACGAGGTGGTCGGAACCACGTTCGCCGGGTTGGAGATGGTGTTCGTGTCGGACGGGTGGGCGGAGGTGAGCACTGTCGCCGTCCCGGTCGCCGGGACGGTCGCGCCGGCCACGTTCACCGTGACCGATTGGGCCGCCGAACCGGGGTTGACCACCGTGAGGTAGATCTTGCCGGTCTTGCTGTCCTTCGTACTCACGACGTTGATACCGCCCGCGCCGTCGTAGGACGCGGAGAGCACCTGGTCGCCGTGGTTGGTCGCCAGCATCTGCTGCGCGTAGTAGCTCGGCGAGCCGTAGCTGGTCAGCGCGTCGAAGCCGATCAGGTTGGTGTTCCACTGGAAGGAGTTTACGTTCGCCAGCAGCGGCGCGTACGCCTCGAACTGCACGACGTCCGAGTTGCGCTCCAGGCCGGTCAGCCACGAGGCGTCGCCCAGGGCGGCGTTCAGGTCCGGCGTCGGTGCGCCCTCCTGCGAGGCCCACTCGCCGACCATGATCTTCGGCCCGGTGCGCGGCGCGTTGTCGAACTGGTTCGCGTGCGTGTTCATCCAGGCCGGGGACTGGTAGAAGTGCTCGTCGACGACGTCCGGGGTGCGCGCGGTCACCGGGGTGGTCGCGATGATCTTGATGGCCGGGTAGGCGGCCTTGATCGCGTCGTAGAACTGTGCGAAGCGGCCGTTGTTCCCGTCGTAGCTGCCGGAGGAGTCGAAGAAGTCCTCGTTCCCGACCTCCACGTAGCCGACGTTGAACGGCGCGGGGTGGCCGTCGGCGGCCCGTTTGGCGCCCCAGACGGTGCTGGTCGAGCCGGTCGCGTACTGGATCTCGTCCAGCGCGTCCTGCACGTAGGGGCCGAGTTGGTCGAGCGGGACGTGCTCGCCGTCGAGGGAGTATCCGGCGTAGACGGCCAGCAGCGGCTGGGCGCCGAGGCTCTCCGCCCACTCCAGGTACTCCAGCAGGCCCATGCCGTCGGTGGACCAGTAGCCCCACGCGTCGTCCATGTGCCCGGGCCGGGTCCAGACCGGCCCGATGGTGTTCTTCCAGTTGAACCGGGTGGCGATGGTGCCGCCCTCGAGGTAGTTGCCGCCGGGCTCGCGGATGAACGCGGGCTTGAGCGCGGCCATCTTGGTCATCAGGTCCACGCGCAGGCCGTTGGGCACGTTCTTGTAGGTCGGCGGGAACAGCGAGACGTTGTCGAACCACAGGGTCTTGCCGGCGCCGCTGTGCGTGGCGATCACGAACCGCGCGGCGGCCGTGGTCGGCGCGGTCTTGCCCGCCTTGAGCTGCACCGTGAACTGCTTCCACGAGGTGCTAGGCGCGCTGACCTCCTGCGACGCGTACACGGTTCCGTCGACGCCCTCGATGCTGACCGTCAGGTGGCCGCTGTATCCCTTGCCGGCCTTGGCGAAGTAGCTCGCGGTGTAGGTCTGCCCGGCGGTCACCGGGATGCCCCAGAACCCGCCGTTCGCGATACCGGCCCGGCTGCTGCTCGACGCGCTGACCACATCGACCTTCAGCGAGCGGGTGAGCGCCGTGTTGAGCGGGTTGGCCGGGTCGAGCGAGATGTTCGCCGAGCCGGTGCCCGAGCCGACCGTCGACCAGTCCACCGGCGCGGTGGCGCTGGCCATCATCGAGCGGTTCTGGATCAGCTCGGGGTACAGGCCGCCCTCGCCGGAGTGGTTGATGTCCTCGGTCATCATGCCGAACAGGGTCGGGCTGACCGAGTGCAGCGACGCGCCCGCGTTGACGTTGAGCACGCCGCCGCCCGCGCCGAAGACGTTCTGGACCTCGTCCGCGGTCATCGCGTGGTCGAAGACCTGCACGTCGTCCACCGAACCGTTGACGAAGTCCACCGGGTTGCCGCCGTAAAGGCCGCGGCCGATCGCGGTGTTCCCGGTCGCCTGCCAGCCCGCCGTGTACGCGGACGAGGCTTGCAGGACGCCGTCCACGTAAAGCTGGATGCGCCCGTTGGCCGGGTCGTTCACGCCGACCAGGTGGTACCAGCGCCCTGCTGCCGGCGCGGCGTTCGCGTCGGCGCGCGTGGACGCGGCCGACGTGCTGTCAGAAGCCAGCCGGTTGAACGCGAACTTGCCGGTCGCGCCGCTCAACTGAAGGTAGAAGCCGCTGACATTCGTGCCGTCGATACTTGCGACGCTCTGGAAGCCGCTGGTGGAGTTCAGGTTCACCCAGGCGGCCACCGAGAACGGATAGCGGGTGTCGACGACCGGGCCGGTGGCGGTGGCGTTGCCGGCGGCCGTGCCGTTGAGGCTGATCGCGTGCGGGCCGACCCGGCCGGCGCTCCAGGTCGCGCCGGAGCCGAGGGTCTGGCCGTGGCCGTTGCCGCTGGAGTCCGCGGCGGCGGTTCCGGTGCCCTCGTCGTAGGTCCAGTGCGCGGACTGGTTCAGGGTCTGCACCTGCGCGGTGGTCATCGCGCCCTGATAGATCTGCACGTCGTCGACCGAGCCGTTGACGAAGTCGACCGGGTTGCCGCCGTAGAAACCGCGGCCGATGGCGGTGTGGCCGGCGGCCTTCCACTGGCCGGTGTACGCGGCGTCGGTCTGCTCCTGGCCGTCCACGTAGAGCCGCAGCACGCCCGCCGCGACGTCGTCGACGCCGACCAGGTGGTACCAGGTGCCGGCGTTCGGGGCGGCATTCCCGGAGGCGGTCGCGGTGGCGGCGCCGGTGCTGTCCCCGGCCAGCCGGGTGAACGCGAACTCGCCGGTGTCGGCGCGCTTCTGCAGGAAGAACCCGCTGACGTTCGTGCCGTCGATGCTCACCACGGTCTGGAAGCCGGCGGTGTTGCTCAGGTTCACCCACGCCGAGACGGTGAAGCTCGCGGAGGTGTCGACGACCGGGTCGGGGATCACGATGTTGCCGGACGCACTGCCGTTCAGGGCGAGCGCGTGCGGCCCGACTTGCCCGGCGACCCAGCTCACGCCGGAGCCGACGGCGCCGTCGTGGCCGTTGCCGCTGGAGTCGGCGGCGGTGGTGCCGGTGCCCTCGTCCAGGGTCCAGTGCCCGGCGAGGGTGGCGCTGCCGGTCGCGGCGCCGACGGCGGCGGTGGGGGAGGCAGGGGAGCGGGTAGTGGCCGCGGCCGCCGGAACGAGCGCGGCGGTCAGCAGTCCCGCGCAAGCCGACGCGAGCAGGACGGCGGAACGCCGCGGGCGCCGCGGAGCGCGATTGAGCATACTTATTTGCATGACACCTTCTCGCAGGTGGAGACCGGGCTTTCCGGTATCCGTGCACGACGTTGTGGTGCGGTGAGGCGTGAGTAGCCGGTGCGGCGCGGGGAGACCGAGCGGCGCGAGGCTATTGTTAGCGCTAACAATGCGGTCGCGTCAAGACATGCTTTGGCCGATCATCGAGAGCTGTACCGCATGGATATGCATCACCTCATGCCTACCTGCGGCGCAGCGGGCGATTAGACAGTGATCTGATATTCGTGGCCGATCCCGCCGCCGCTGTCCGAAGCGCGTCGACCGGTGTCAGCCGTGCTCGTGTCTCTTGACAGGCAATGAGCCTTCTAGTTGCATCCAGTGCGACATCGGTATCGGGTTTTGTTTGATTGTGGGCGGATGCGATGGCTAACGACGGCCTGGTTGCAGCAAGCTCGTCTCGAACGGGGCGGTCGGTGCGCGGTGGCGCCCGGCGAGTCCATGGTCGGCTGACCAGAGGAAGAGGGTTGGCCGGGCTCGTACTGCTCGCCGTGACCGCCACGCTCGCCGGTGCGCCGCAGGCCGGCGCGAGTCAGGCCGCTGCCGCGTCCGTGCCGGCGGCGGTTCCCGCGGCGGGCTCGGCCCCGGTCTCCGGCAGCGACGCTTCCTGCCCGGCCGCGGACCCCGCGGCCGCCGCCTCGACCACGCTCGGCGCGCCCGCTCAGGTACACGCCATCGCCGCCGACGGTGCCGCGACGGTGCTCTGGTGCCCGCCCGCCCAGGGCGCCGGACAGGTCGTCAGCTACACGGTGACCGCTTCGAACGGGCAGCAGATCGTCGCGAAGGTACCCAATGACTGGGCGATCGTCAGCGGGCTGACTGACGGCGCGTCGTACACCTTTAACGTCACGGCCTCCGCCGCGTCCGGGCCGAGTGGCCCGGCGGCCGTCTCCGGCGCGGTCGTGCCGGCCAAGCCGGCGCCGCCGGCGAAGGTCCTGCTCGGGCAGCCGCAGACGGTCGGCTACGACCAGAACTCCGTGCTGATCGGCGGGAAGCGGGTGTTCCTGACCGCCGGCGAGATCGACCCGTGGCGCACCCCGTCGCCCTCGCTCTGGCTCGACCAGCTGCAGAAGATGAAGGCGGACGGTTACAACGCCGCCACCGTCTACTTCGACTGGGACTACACCTCGCCGTCCCCGGGCGTGTACGACTTCACCGGGGTGCGGGACATGAACGAGTTCCTGAACCT
>CAVQPP010000419.1:0-4632 GCA_963714445.1 uncultured Actinomycetota bacterium | reverse complement strand
CGAGCACGGACATCCCGGCAGCCGTCGCCAGATAGTGGGTTGAGGCGACCATGCCGAAAGTTCCGTGCAGTTCGGGGCGTGTGGTGAAGGGCAGCTCCGTCATGCCCGCACCCTATTCCCGCCCCCTACATATGCCTACGCGTTCTTACTTGCGCATGCGTCACTCATCGAGCAAGCGCACGGCCTTCGCAAGGGTCGACCACAGCGCCAGACAGACAAACACACCGGAGAGCACCAGCATCGCCGTCGGCACGCCGAAGTTATCCGCGAGCACACCAGCGGTAACGGGCGCTGTCCAAAGCAACCCAGACGTCCCAAAACTGAGCGCCGAGGAAACCCGCCCCATCAGCGCGTCCGGCACGATCCGCAGCTGGTAACTCTCCAACAGCACGGTCAGCGGCACGACAAGCAGCACCAGGAACGCCGCAATCGCGCCGATCTCCCAAGGCCGAGGCGCCCCGGCGATACCCACCGTCGCCGGGACGATCGTCCAAGACGCCGCAAGCACCACAGTTCGCGATCGCACCCGCTTGAGCAGTATCGGCGCGGTCAGCGCCCCACCGAGGCCACCAATAGCGGCAAGCGCCGTAACCACACCCACCGTCGTCGGACCGCCACCACGTTCCTTGATCAGCGCGATCACCAGCAGCACGACACCGCCAAGCAGCGCGCTAGTAAGTGCGGACCACACGATGATGAACCGCAGGTACGCGCTAGTACGGATATATGCGAAGCCCTCACGCATGCTCGCCAAGGTGGAAGCCTGCGTGCCCCCATCCTTCTCGTCCGGGCCGAGCGGCTGCCGGATCATCGCCACGCCGAGCGCGCTGACCAGGAAGGAAATCGCGTCGCCAAGGAACGGTATCCACTTGGCGATGGTGAACAGCGCGCCGCCGAGCGGCGGTCCGGCCAGCCGGGAGATCATCTCGCGGCCCTGCTTCGACGCGGACAGTGCCTGGAACTGCTCAGGCGGGACGATCCGCTTGAGCACTGGGTTCATCGACGCGCCACCGATGCCGTTGCACATGCCCTGCACGAGCGCCACGGCACCGATATGTACGACGTTCACATGGTTCTCGGCCACCGCGACGACGACCGTCGTGACGGCGGCGAACTGCACGAAGTCCGCCCCAACGCACAGCTTCCGACGCGAGTACCGGTCGGCAAGCGCGCCACCGATCAGCGTCGTGGATAGCCCGCCGATGTTCAGGCACGCGCCGACGACGCCCGCGCGTGCGACCGACCCGGTGGCGTAGAGCATGAGCAGCGGATAGGCCAGCTGCGACATCGCCGAGCCGAGCGAGGAGACCAGAGAGCTGATCCACCAGCCGGTGTAGTCGCGGTTACGCCAGAGCGGCAGCGCGCCGCGCACCTGCCCAGCGAGGCGGGAGACGCCGCCTTCACGGGCCGCTTCCCCTATCTCAGCCGCGGCCTCGGCAGCCGTGCTCCGCTCGGCCGCCGCGCCCGGCACTCGGTCCGCGGGCCCCTGCGCCGCCGCAGTGCCGTCGGCGGCATCGCCACCCGTGCCGTTCTCGGCAGCTTCGGCGGCATCGGCGGCTTGGGTACGTTCGCCCCTGCGACCGTTCACCACGCGATCCTCGGCGCTGTCACACTTCCAGTTTGTCAGCCGCTCGGGATGCACGCGACGCCCAAACCGATCAACATACGATCAGCCGTCGGACGTGGCATCGCATAATTTGCAGATCTTCGAACCTAATGAGGAACCATCACCTCAGCGGCATTTTCAGCCATCCGGCCGAGCACGTCACGCACAAGCGCGATGTCCGACGGCGACAAGCCGGCGGTCAGCCATCCATCCAGCTTGTCGACGAGCGCGTCGGCCTCCTCGAACACCGCGCGTCCGTTGTCGGTGAGCTTGATCTCCATCAGGGTGCCGTGCCGTGGATGCGGCGAGCGGTCCACGAATCCGCGCGCTTCCAACCGGGTGAGCAGGCCGTTCATGGTCTGCGCGGTGACCGCGCAGCGGCGGGCCAGCTCCGCCGCGTTGATCCCCGGATTGTCGCTGAGCACGGCCATCGCGGCCTGCTGCGCCGCCGTGATCCCGACTTCGCGCACCACGGACTCCGCGGCCGCCTGGGTGATCTGCTCGGCCCGCTTCACGTGCACCAGAAGGCGCTCCGAGTAGTGCTGCATGCGGAAAGTCTATGAGGCGGTGACAGCCGGTGGCGTATTCCGGAAGATGCGCAGGTTGACCGTAAGTCCTGCACTAAGCGCAAGGGCTGTCTCATTAGCCCTTTAGTAGCCGAGGGCCACTCGGCACTCGTCAATCTGACGTGCCGCAGCCTCCCGCAGTGCGCGAACGTCAGGACCGTGCCGCAGCAGCTCACGAGCGGTCGCGGGCACGACGTCGCGCGGGGCGCCGCCGAAAAGGGCGCGCAAGTCGTCCGGAGTTCCACCCTGAGCACCAAGGCCAGGCGCCAGGACCGGGCCGTTGAGGGTCGCCAGATCGAACGGGATGTCCGAAACGGTCGCTCCGATGACCGCGCCAATGGAGCCGAGCGGTTCGGCTCCGGCGTTGCGTTGGGCAGCCGCGGCCAGGATCGCGGCGCCAACGGTCGTCCCGCCGGGCACGCGGGCGCGCTGCACCGAGGCGCCCTCGGGGTTCGAGGTGAAGGCGAGCACGAAGACGCCGGCGCCGTTCTTCTCGGCGGTCGTGTAAAGGGGCTCGAGAGAGCCATAGCCGAGATATGGCGAAGCGGTCACCGCGTCGGAGAACAGCGGCGAGGAAGAGTCCAGGTACGCCTGCGCGTACGCCTCGACGGTCGAGCCGATGTCGCCACGCTTGGCATCGAGGATGACCATCGCACCGGCGGCACGCGCGTCGGCGATGGTCTGCTCAAGCACGGCGATGCCGCGTGAACCGAAGCGTTCGAAGAAAGCCGACTGTGGCTTGAGCACCGCAACGCGTTCGGCCAGCGCTTCGACGACGGTCCCCGCGAACCGCTCGAGTCCAGCGATGTCGTCGCTCAACCCCCACGCCGCGAGCACCGAACTGTGCGGATCGACGCCCGCGCACAGCGGGCCCCGCGTGTCCAGCGCAGCGCGCAGCCGCGCGCCGAACGATGCCGTCGCCTCAGCGTTCAAACGCCCCGTCATCGGCTCATCCTCTGCTCCCGGTCAGCTAGAATCGCGCGCTCTCGAATGACGCTGTGAACGCGCCGAGCCCAGAATGGCCCCTGATAAATGAAGCCGGTGTATCCCTGCAGGAGCGTGGCACCGGCGTTCAGCCGCTCGACGGCGTCCTCGGGGCTGGCAATTCCACCAACTCCGATGATTGTCATCTCATCGCCGACGCGGGCACGCAGCCGCTTCAGCACGTCCAGCGCGCGCTCCCGCAGCACCGGCCCGGACAGGCCGCCCGCGCCGAGCGCTGAGACCTGCTCGGCGGACGTAGCCAGGCCGTCGCGCTGGATCGTTGTGTTGGTCGCCACGATGCCGTCGAGCCCGATCTCGACGGCGAGGTCCGCGACCGCGTCAATGTCTTGGTCGGCGAGGTCGGGGGCGATCTTCACCAGCAGCGGGACGTGTCGTCCGGCCGCCTCGTCGGCCGCCGCGCGCACGGCGAGCAGCAGCGGGCGCAGGATGCTGACCGCCTGCAAGTCGCGCAGTCCCGGCGTGTTCGGCGAGGAGACGTTGACCACCAGATAATCAGCCAGCGGAGCGAGTAGCCGAGCGGAGGTCGTGTAGTCGTCGATCGCTTCGTCTTCGGGCACGACCTTGGTCTTGCCGAGGTTGATCCCGACGATCACAGACGTGGCGCGACGCCGAAGCTTCTTCCGACGGCGCCTCAGCCGCTCCGCGACCGCCTCCGCGCCATCATTGTTGAACCCCATCCGGTTGATCAGCGCTCTGTCGTCGGGCAGGCGAAACAGGCGCGGTGTGGGATTACCCGGTTGCGGCTGCGCGGTGACGGTACCGACTTCGACGAACGCGAAACCGAGCGCCGCGAGCCCGTCGACGCCTACCGCGTTCTTGTCGAAGCCGGCCGCTAGGCCGAATGGACCGGGGAACTCCAGACCCAGCGCCTTGACGCGCATCAGCGGGTCGTGCGGGCCCAGGTAGGCCCGCAGCGCCCGCGTCGCTCCTGGCACCGTGGCGACGGCTCGGATCGCACCAAACCCGAGCCGGTGAGCGCGCTCCGCGTCCATCCTCCGGAACACGGCCGCGAACAGGAGCCGATAGAGCATCAGCCCACCGCGCTGGGGAATGTCGTGGCTTGCGAAGGCACGCCCTGCGCCGAACCCGTACCGCCCTGCAGTGAGGCACCGATAGACCTCGCACGCGACGCGTTAAGGCGTGCCGCGTGCTCCTGTAGCGATCCCACGCCCACGTCGCCGCGCCGCAGCGCCTCAATGCCCTGCACCGCCGCCGCGAGTCCTTGGGTCGTCGTGATGCACGGCTTACCCATCGCGACCGCTGCCGTGCGGATCTCGTAGCCGTCGAGGCGTGGGCCGACGCCGTGCGGCGTGTTGACGATCAGGTCGACGTCGCCGGCCAACAACCGCTGGACGATGGTCGGTTCGCCGTCCGGCCCTTCGCCCTGAGAGTGCTTACGCACGACGGTCGCGTTCACGCCGTTGCGGCGCAGCACTTCCGCGGTGCCCTCAGTAG
>CAVQPP010000418.1:0-30268 GCA_963714445.1 uncultured Actinomycetota bacterium | reverse complement strand
GTTATGTGCTGCCGCTGAGCCGATTACGTATTGCTGTCGGAGCGCGCCAGGCGGCCTCGATACCCTGGTGACCATGGTTAGCCGCCCCACGCCGCACGTCGACTCGACGAACTGCTCAGCTTTCTCCGCACGGCTCGGCGAGCCGTTTGCCGGGACGGCGCCGGTCGCGACGACGTGGCTGGCGATCGAACAGCCCGGTCCGTGGGGCGCACGGGCGCTGACAGAGTCGCACCTCGATCACTTCGTCGGCACGGAGTTGGGCCGCCGGCTGAGGGCACCGGCCTGCGGATCGCGTTAATACGACGAGTCGGGCATCACGCGCTCACCGACCTCGACGCGCCACGCAGGGTACTGATCTGCAGCACGCGGCCCGGCACGGCGTCCGTGCGCTCGCTCACCATGTCAGACCCGCGCGACCTGCTCGACTTCGACCTCTCGGCGCTCGGCGCCGGCCGGCTCGACAAGTACGAGTTCGAACCGCACCCGAATCCGGCGATACTCGTGTGCACCAACGGAAAGCGCGACCGCTGCTGCGCCGAACTTGGCCGATCGCTCGCGCTGGATCTAATGGAAGCGGGATCGTCGGCGCGAGATCTGGGAAGCGGATCACCTCGGCGGGCATCGGTTCGCGCCGACGGCGGTGGTTCTACCGACCGGCTACGTGTACGGACGTCTCGACGTCGCGACGGCGACAGCCGCGCTCGACGCTGCGGCGCGCGGTGAGGTCGTCACCGAACACGCGCGCGGACGCAGCACGTGGTCACGCCCCGGGCAGGCCGCAGACCTTGCGCTGCGGACCGAGTTGCAGGCGTTCGGCGCGGACACGGTTCAAGTCGTCGGTGAACGACGTATCGACGATGAGCACTGGACCGTCGATCTCGTCGCTGACGAGATTACGTATCGAGCAGTCGTCGAGCAGTCGGCTGCGGAGGAGCCACGGCCGGAGTCGTGCGGTAAGGCGTTCGGCAATCCGGTGGAGCTGCGCGTCACGGGCATCGAGAAGAGGCCGTAACGCACTGTTGGCGCGTTACGGCGTCCCTGCAAGGGTTCTGACTGAGCGTTACCGGGTTACGCGTCGATGCGCGAGCGGTCCAGTAGCGCGGCCGAGTTCACGATGTACTCCTTGCGCGGGGCCACGTCCGTGCCCATCAGCAGCTCGAACATCTTCTCCGCTGCTTCTGCGTCGGTCAGCGAGATGCGGCGCAGGATCCGGTGGCGCGGGTCCATCGTGGTCTCGGCCAGCTGGTCGGCGTCCATCTCACCGAGGCCCTTGTAACGCTGCACCGGCTCCTTGATGCGCTTGTTACGCCGCTGCAGATCGGCCAGCGTGCGCTTGAGTTCGGCGTCAGAGTACGTGTACACGTACTCGTTCTTCGCCTTGCCCTGGCCGATTACCTCGATACGGTGCAGCGGCGGCACGGCTGCGTAAACGCGTCCGGCCTCTACGAGCGGTCGCATGTACCGGTAGAACAGCGTGAGCAGCAGGGTGCGGATGTGAGAGCCGTCGACATCGGCGTCAGCCATCATGATGATCTTGCCGTAGCGGGCCGCTTCCAGGTCGAAGGAACGGCCGGTGCCCGCGCCGATGACCTGGATGATCGCCGCGCACTCGGCGTTCTTGAGCATGTCGGCGACCGACGACTTCTGCACGTTGAGGATCTTGCCGCGGATCGGCAGCAGCGCCTGGAACTCCGAGGAGCGCGCGAGCTTCGCGGTGCCCAGCGCCGAGTCTCCCTCGACGACGAACAGCTCGGACTTGTCCACGTCGTCGGTGCGGCAGTCGGCCAGCTTTGCCGGTAGCGCCGAGGTCTCCAGCGCGTTCTTCCGGCGCTGGGTCTCCTTGTGCATGCGCGCGGCGATACGCGTCTTCGCCGCCGCCGCGATCTTCTCCAGCACCGCGCGGGCCTGCGGCTTGGTATTGCGGTGGTTGCTGGTCAGGAAGTCGCGCAGCCGCTCGGAGACGACCGCGGCCACGATCCTCGCGGCTGCCGGGGTGCCGAGGACTTCCTTGGTCTGGCCTTCGAACTGCGGCTCGGCCAGCCGGACGGTGACCACCGCGGTCAGGCCCTCGAGGATGTCGTCCTTGACCACCGGGTCGTCGTTGACCTTCAGCAGCTTCACGGCTCGCAGCTGCTCGTTGACGGTCTTGAGCAGCGCGCGGTCGAAGCCGGTGACGTGGGTGCCGCCCTTGGGCGTGACGATGATGTTGACGAACGACTTGACCGTTGTGTCGTACTCGGTGCCCCAACGCAGCGCCACGTCGACGTCAAGGCGGCGCTCGACGTCCTGAGGCGTCATGTGTCCGGCGTCGTCGAGGACGGGGACGGTCTCGGTGAACGTGCCCGAGCCGGTCAGCCGCAGCGTGTCGCTGATCGGCCGGTCCTTGGCCAGGTACTCGCAGTACTCGGAGATGCCGCCCGCGTAGTGGAAAACCTCTTCGGTCGGCCCCGAACCGTTGCTCTCACTGCCATTGAGGGCGCTGCCATTGAGGGCGCTCCGTTCAGCGCGCTGCCATTGGCAGCTGCGGCTACAGCGGCCGCAGGGCGCTCGTCACGCACGACGATGGTGAGCCCCGGCACGAGGAACGCGGTCTGCCGAGCGCGGCCGTACAGCTCCTCCAGGGAAATCTGCGCTTCCTTGAGGAAGATCTGCCGGTCCGGCCAGAACCGGGTGCGGGTGCCGGTCACGTTGGCCTTCTTGGCCGAGCGGCGGCCCTTGGTCAGGCCGTTCTGCGCGGTGAACGCGGCGTTCGGTCCGTCAGCGTCGAAGACGCCGGGTACGCCGCGCCGGAAGGAGATCGAGTGCGTAGCGCCGTCCCGGTCCACCTCGACGTCTAGCCGCGATGAGAGCGCATTCACGACCGAGGCGCCAACGCCGTGCAGACCGCCGGAGGCCGCGTAGGAGCCGCCGCCGAACTTGCCGCCGGCGTGCAGCTTGGTCATCACGACCTCGACGCCGGACAGGCCCGTCTTCGGCTCGACGTCCACGGGGATGCCTCGGCCCTGGTCGTGTACCGCGACCGAGCCGTCGGCGTGCAGGATCACGTCGATGTGGGTGCCGTGGCCGGCCAGCGCCTCGTCGACAGAGTTGTCGATGATCTCCCATACGCAGTGCATCAGGCCACGGCTGTCGGTGGACCCGATGTACATGCCGGGCCGCTTACGGACGGCCTCCAGGCCCTCGAGCACCAGCAGGTGGCGGGCCGTGTAGTCCGCGCCCTTCTTCTCGCCGCGTGTGGTGCTCGCCGGGGCGGTGAGACTGGCGGTCACGGTGATTCAGCTCCTCGTCAAACGTGATGGCGTAGCCAGATTAGCGGTTCGGTCGGACACTCCTGCGGGCACGCCACACGTGCCGCGACCCGGGCTTCAGGGCGCCGCTACCGACCGTCATCGGGCGGCCCGGTAACATTCCGACTCCGCGTCGGCAACTGGGGCGGCGATCCTCACGATGCGTATCCGGGCGGATACGGAACGCCGAAGATTCAGGACTTTTCGGGCGGGGGCTCGTTCGCCCTCAGCGAACTCGACCAGTTTTGGCTCAGAACGCTGGCGTAGGGAGTAACTCCGAATGGTTTGATGTTGATCCGGGTAGGCGGAGCCCACTGCACCGCCCACCGGACGCCCGGACCGGCGCACCGGGTCTGGAACCCCTCGGGGATCCGGGCCACGGACGCAGTCGACGCAGAAAGAAGGGGCGACGTGACCGCTGTCCTGACACCAGACCTCCTCCCGGACGAAGCGCTGAACGCGCTCGACCGATGCGACCGATGCGGCGCGCAGGCCTACCTCCGCGTCACCCTCGCCTCAGGAGGCGAGTTGCTGTTCTGCGCTCACCACGGCAAGAAGTACGAGGAAGGGCTTCGTTCGATCTCCGCTCAGATCCATGACGAGACGAACAAGCTGGTTGAGACGACTGCTAACGCGTCCGACGCGCGCTAGCCTTCCCGGTTCGGGAACAACCCGCGAGCTGTGAGACGGGCCGCACCCTTCGGAGGGTGCGGCCCGTTCGCGTTGTCTTACGCACCGTCGCTAGGTGAGCACTGTCTCTACGTGAACACAGTTTTTGCGTGAACACAGCGCTTAAGCGTCGTCGCGGCGCCCCTATCGGATAGGGGCGTCGCGACGTGTCCGCTGTCGTAAATCTGACTGATTAATCCAGGTAGTCGCGCAGAACTTGCGAGCGCGACGGGTGCCGCAGCTTCGACATGGTCTTGGACTCGATCTGCCGGATCCGCTCGCGGGTGACCCCGTAGACCTTGCCGATCTCGTCCAGCGTCTTCGGCTGGCCGTCGGTCAGGCCGAACCTCATGGAGACCACGCCGGCCTCGCGCTCGGAGAGCGTGTCGAGCACCGAGTGCAGCTGCTCCTGCAGCAGCGTGAACGAGACCGCGTCGGCCGGCACGACCGCCTCGGAGTCCTCGATCAGGTCGCCGAACTCGCTGTCGCCGTCCTCGCCGAGCGGGGTGTGCAGCGAGATCGGCTCGCGGCCGTACTTCTGGACCTCGATGACCTTCTCCGGGGTCATGTCGAGCTCCTTGGCCAGCTCCTCCGGGGTCGGCTCGCGGCCGAGGTCCTGGAGCATCTGGCGCTGCACACGGGCCAGCTTGTTGATGACTTCGACCATGTGCACCGGGATGCGGATGGTGCGGGCCTGGTCGGCCATCGCGCGGGTGATCGCCTGACGGATCCACCAGGTCGCGTACGTGGAGAACTTATAACCCTTGGTGTAGTCGAACTTCTCCACCGCGCGGATCAGACCGAGGTTGCCCTCCTGGATCAGGTCCAGGAACAGCATGCCGCGGCCGGTGTACCGCTTGGCCAGCGAGACCACCAGGCGCAGGTTCGCCTCGAGCAGGTGGTTCTTGGCCCGGCGGCCGTCCTCGGCGATGATCTCCAGCTCATGCTTGAACCGGGGGTCCATCTTCTCGCCGGAGTTCAGCTTCTCCTCGGCGAACAGGCCGGCCTCGATCCGCTTGGCGAGTTCGACCTCCTGCTCGGCGTTGAGCAGCGGGACCTTACCGATCTGCTTCAGGTAGTCCTTGACCGGGTCCGCGGTGGCGCCGGCCGAGGCGACCTGCTGCGCCGGGGCGTCGTCCTCGTCGTCGTCGGACAGGACGAAGCCCTCGTCCTCCACCTCGGCGGCGGGGGCCTCCCCAGCGGCGGGCTCGGTCTCTTCGGTCTCCGCCTCCGGTTCGGCTTCGCCTTCCGGCTCGGCTTCGGCGGCGGCGACGTCCAGCTCGGCGTCGTCCACCAGCGGCTCGTCGCCGTCGAGTTCGATCTCGAGGTCGCCGTCGAGTTCCTCGTCGGCGACTTCCTCGTCGTCCCCGTCGCCGGTCTTCGCAGAGCCGGCCGCCTTGGCGGGCGCGACCTTCTTGCCGGCGGCCTTCTTGGCGGGCGCGGACGCCGATTCGGCGTCCGGCGCGGCGTCGCCGGCGGCGGTCTTCTTCGCGGCCGTCTTCTTCGCGGCGGTCTTGGCGGCGGGCTTCGCGGACCCACTCGCCGCGTCCCCGTCCGAGGCCGCGTCGGCGGCAGGCTCGGTGTCCGCGGTCGTCTTCGCGGCGACGGGCTTCGCCGACGCCTCGGCGCTGTTCTCAGCGGCCTTCTGCTCGGTGGTCTTGGAGACGGTGGCGGTCGCCCGCCCCGGCGACGCGGCCGCGACGGCACGCTTGCGCGGCTTGCTCAGGGATGCGGCGCCCTCGCCGACGACGGCGACGGTCACACCCTGCTCCAGAAGAGCGCGCAACACCGACTTGGCCTGGCTGACCGGGACCTTGGCCTGCTCGCAGGCCCGCCTCACGTCCTCGCTCGACACCGCGGCCCCCTGGGCACGGTCGAGCAAGGCCTGTACGGCGGAGGCCACCGGGGATACCGGCGCGTCCTCTGTCGTCGATGGTGCGCCGGACGCGTTGGGGGCGGCAGACGCGGAAAGTGAGATAGGGGCCGACACTCACGTACCCTTCGGAAAGGTGCTCACAGAAGCGCTAACTAAAAGACCTGGCATGCTATCGGCAGTACTCATTACGCGGTACTTCTTACGCGATGGTGATTAAAACCTGAGCTGCTGAGCTCATCACGTTGTATGGGGAACAACCGTTCCCGAACTGTCACACTTGTATGACTTATATGACAGCACAATGGAGCAGCCCCGTATTCCCGCCAAAGCCGACGGGCCGGCAGCCACCGTAGCCGTGCCTGGTACTGATCATTCCGGTCGCGGCTCGATCAGGCCGCTGCACACCGCTTCGCGAACACAGGTCACGCTCTCGGTCCAGCAGTCTAGCAGCGCCCTAGAAGCCTTCGCACACCGCCTCCCGTAACCGCGGCATTCGCGTCGTCGCCCCGCGCGCGACCCGTCCAGTTTTGTCCGTCATCGTCGACCGTCGCTCGAGTCCGTCACACCCGCACACGGACCGCGAGCAGCGTCACGTCGTCGTCCTGCTCGTGCTCGCGCAGCATCGTCTCGACGAGGTGATCGAGCAACGGTTCCAGCGCGATATCCGGGGCGGAGAGAGCCGCGGCGCGCAGCCGCGCGAGCCCTTCGTCCAGCGAGTCGACGCGCGTCTCAACCAGACCGTCTGAAAAGCCGATCACGATGTCGCCAGGCCGCAGCGAGAGCCGGTGCTCTATGCGCTCCTCGCTCCAGCCGAGCGGCGTGGCCTCCGGCGTCGCGTCGACGTAACGCACTTCGCCCTCGGCGGTGATCACGAGCAAGGGCAGGTGCCCGGCATCGGACATCACCAGGCTGCCCGCAGCGGGGTCGTAGACCGCGTACACGACCGTCGTCAGGGATTCGGGGTTCTCGGTTGCGTCGAAGAGCCGATCAAGCCCTGTCAGTACCGCGCGCGGCGAGGGATCGCTGTACGCGAGCGCCCGCAGCGCCGCGCGCACCCGGCCCATACCCGCCGCCGCCGTCACGCCCTTACCGATTACATCCCCCACGACCATCCCAAGACGCCCGTCCTGGAAGCCGAACAGGTCGTACCAATCCCCGCCGACCTCGGTGTCGAGCGAGCCGGGGATGTAACGGAACGCGGCGTCGATCCCAGGCAGATCCGGCAGCCGCTTAGGCAGCAACGCATCCTGCAACGAAACGACCTGCCGGTGTTCGCGCTCGTGCATTCGCGCGCGGGCGACCGCCATCGTGCACTGCCCGGCCAACGCTTGCAGGTAAGCCTGGTCGTCCTCGTCGAAGGTCCGCTCGGTGTCGTACACCAGGTACAGCCCGCCCACCGGCTCCGCAGCCGTCACGAGCGGCAGTACAGCCCACGCCTGCTCGGCGGCGAGCGAGTCCTCCCACTCCCCGGCGTCCGCGAACACCGCACGCACCGCCGCCCGGTCCTGCAGGTAGTACGGCTGCCCGGCACGCACCGCAGCCGTGAGCAGCGGCGGCCAGTTGCCCGTGCGCCGCTCCCAGCGCTCATCCTCAGCGCTGCGCGGCGAACGCGGCCCGGGCACCGGGCGAACGGTGCGCGTTTGGGGCCACGGCGAGCGCCCGATCGGGTCGAGCAGCCGCAGTTCCACGTGCGATGCGCCGGTCACCTGGCCGAGCTTGGCCACCGCCGCGCGCACCTCCCCGATGGTCAGCGCACCGGCCAACTCCCGGGCCACGGTCTGTAGTTTGCCGATCCGCCACTGCGTCGAGCCCAGCAGTTCGGCGATCCGGTGCCGGTCGGTAACGTCGTGCACTATCGCGAGAGCTCCAGAGATCTCCCCGGCGGGGTCACGCACCGGGGACCAGTGAGTACGAAGGACGCGGATCCCGTGGCCGCGCGGCGCGGGGGCCCATTGCGCGACCTCCCACCGCTGTTCGGGTTCGCGCCAGCTTTTGCCGGTCGCCAGGACGCGAGTGACGGATTCCTCGACCATCGCCCCGTATTCGCCGGGCAGCACCTCGCTGGGCAGCCGCCCGAGGTGCTCGTCGACGCTGAACCCGTCGATCTCGGCCAGCGCGCGGCTGACCTGCCGATAGCGTCCGTCGCGCCCGTAGCAGGCGAAGGCGACCGAGCCGTCCTGGAGCAGCGCGCGCAACAGGGCGGAGTCGGAGTCCATCCCGTCGTTGGCGGCAGGGTTCTGCTGCCGGACAGCGTCTCGGGCCACCGCTCGCTTCCCGCCCCCTAACCGTTCGCGACGAAACGGCGGACTGCTGTCCACCGCCATACAGGCGAGTGCGGCACTGAATGAGAGTGCCCGCGTTCGTCGGCGTGCCTGTACCCGCATCGAGCTTAGCCGTTACCGGTCGTCTACAGGGAGTGATTGTGCTGGATTCTCACGTGCCAAGGCGCTGCGTTGACAACGATGGACCGGCCAGAACAGATCAAAGCCGGACATTAGATGGCACGCACGAAAGGTTTTCCACGCATTCCCAGCGTGACCAACAACACTGTCGGTATGGATGCTGACATGCCGTCAGATCCACATCGGCAATCGGATCCGCATCCCCACGCACTAGCCAACGCCCAGGCCCAAAACCAACTCAGGCCACTCACACCGCGCCTACATGCCAGGCCCCTAAATCGTGCCCATTCATCGCGCATTCATCGTGCCCACACACCTAGCGGCTGACGCTCGCCCGGCCCATCGTCCGGATGCCTTGATGCTTTCTCGCATCCGGACGACTCCCCGCAGGCGAACGCCAGCCGCAGCCAAGCCAACTACAACTGCTAGTGATCGCTAGAGCAGTTGTCGATATGGCTATAGCTATAGCCATAGCTAGTGATCACGCTGAGCCGGTAGGTGCGCAGCGCTAGACGCGCCAATGCTCCGACTAAGCAGGCTGGTCAGCACTTCCGCCGCACCGGGCCCGTCACCGGCGAGCACCCGGTCCACCAACAACGAGTGCTGATCATCCCCGGCGTCCGGAGCGCATCCGAACGGCCGGACCCCGGTGATCTCCAGCGCGCCGTACACGACGGTCGCCAGGTGCTCGAGCATCCGGTTGTCAGTGGCACGCAGCAACAGAGCATGCAGCTCGGCATCCGCACGCTGATAAGCGATCGGATCGGCGTTCGCGGCGGCCTCGGTCAGCAACTCGGACAGCTCCATCATCCGAGTCCTGGCAATCTCAGGCAGGCGCGACGACTGCGCGGCGACCAGGTGAGCGGCCAGCGGCTCAAAGGCCTGGCGCAGCTCGGCCAGCTCGCGCGCCTGGTCGGCACGGAACGGTCCGAGCGCCCGCCACTCGATCACGTCCGGGTCGAGCAGGTTCCATTCGTGCACCGGCCGGATACGAGTCCCGACGTTCGGCCGAGCCGAGACCAAGCCCTTGGCCTCGAGAACCCGCAGCGACTCGCGCACGACCGTCCGGGAGACCTCGAAGCGGTGGCCGATCTCCTCGGGAACCAGCGGGCGGTCCGCACCGAGCTCGCCGGCCACGATCATCTGGCCGAGCTGCTGGACGAGTTGGCCGTGCAGGCCGCGGCCGCGCTGCGCGGCCGCCCGGGGGAACACGGCGATGCCCTGCGCCGTGCCGAGCGGGTAGGCATGCGCCTCGCCGACCTGGCCGTGGGCCGAAGCGGGCGGGCCGCTGGGACGGGCCTGGAAGGTCGCGGAGGCGACTGAGGAGACGGTGTTCATGGTGATACTGGTCGGCGCTTCCTCCGGTCGGCTTAAGGGCTCCGGACCCCATTTACTCATGATTGTCACGGAATGCACTCAACCGAGTGAATCATGGTATTTAAGACGTCACGCAACACGGCGCCGACGAACGGCGACCAGCCCCGCCAGCGCCAACGCCGCCAAAGGCAACGCCACCAACAGCTCCGACACGGTCCGGTAGGTCAACGCAGGCACTAAACGAACGACAAACCGCGCAGCCGAACCCAGATACGCCACCGCAGGACTTGACGATCGCGGCAAGAACGCAGCCACCAACGCACACCCAGCAAGCGCCGCCACCGCAGCAAACACCCGCACCCGCAACACCGCCCCGGCAAAGACCCCCAGCACGCCGCCCAGAGCCGCCATAGCGACCTCACGCGCCCCCGGAGCAAGCAGCGCTACCGGAAGCGCCACGTGCGTCCCAGCGACCTGGAAACCCAGCCGCGCAGTCCCGTAGGCGACGGCAGTCGTAGCTGGACTCAGCAGCGCCCCAAACCCCGCCGCAACAACAGTCTTCGCGAGAAGCACCGACCCACGCCGAGGCACAAGCGCGAACGTGAGCAGCCCATTGCCATAGCGATACTCGTAGCCAATCGACGAGGCGCCGAACCAGCTTGCCCCTAACGCGGCAACGAATCCCGGCAACACCGCGCCAGCCACTCCCCCGCCGATCACCCAACGCGGCGTCTGCGGAGGCACGAGCCACGCCATCTGACGCGCCGCCGGAAGCGTGAGCAGCGCCGAGACGACAAGCGCCGCCAGCACAACGCCCCGAATCAACCGCACGCCGCGCAGCCTCGCCAACTCGTACCGCAGGGCCCTGAACACGTTGCCGACAACGGACACCGGCCAAAAGAGCGTCCTCATCGCCCCACCTCAGAAGCCTGCGTACCACGCCCTTCACCATTCGACGCCGCCGCCGACGCCGAGCTTGACGGCAACGCCGACCCAACTGGCAACCCAACCGGCGATTCGTCCGGCAACTCGGCAGCCAACTCCCCCGCGGCCCGCATTTCGGCAGTCGCGCGCAATTCGCCCTCCGCCACCGACCGTCCCCCCTGCGCTCCCGGCGACAACGCTTCAGAGCTCTCCATAGCTGACAGCCCTTCAGCCGACGACTCCTCGGCCCACGACTCGGCCCACGACGTCGCCGCTGGCCCGGACGCCGATGCTGAACTGGTCGCCAATCCAGCCTCCGACTCGGGCAGCGGTGCGGCCACGATGTTCGCCAGAATCCCCGAGATCTCCGAAGCGGTCTCCGGGAATCCCTGGAACGGCACGATCGGCCTGCTGCGCCCCGAACACGCGGCGAGCACGACATCGCCCGGATCCGTACCGGTGAAGCGCTCTGACAGCTCGTGCACCGGAATGCCGTGCCGATACGCGAGATCGCCAACCCGCGCACGGTCCAGCCCGCGCACCTCCAGACAGGCTCCGTCACCCTGCGCGCTCCGCGCCCCAGACTCCGCGAGGATCGCCGCGAACCGAACGATCTGCGGCGACCGGACGATGACTGACGCGCCAGTCGGCGCCCGCAGCACCTCCTCGGCCGTCCGCGTGCCGACCAGGTAGCCGGAGTCGAGCAGGAGCAGCCGGTCCGCCAGCCCCACCAGCGTCTCGGTATCGGACCCGGTGACCAACGCCGCGCGCCCCTGCCCGGTGAACGCCCGCAGAAGCGCGCCCAGCCAGGCCACGCCCTCCGGTTCGAGCCCCCGATCGGGAGCGTCCAACAGCAGAGCCTTGGGATCGCCCAGCAACGCGACCGCGATGCCGAGCCGCGTGGCCATGCCGCCGGTCAGATCGGCCAACCGCGTCTCGGCCTGATCGGTGAGCCCGACGATGTCGAGGACTGCTTCAATCCGCTCGGCAGGGCTCCCGCCATGACTCGACGCACGCCCGCCTCCCAGCTTCCGCCAACTTCGCGCGCTGCCGGCGCTTCCCGGTAGACCGCGCTCTGGCAAGCCGTGCCAGGAAGGCGCCCGATCGACTCGTCCGACGTGCCGACGCCAGCTCGCTCGACCCGCCGCGCCGTCCGCCTCCCCGATTGCCTGAATGCGGCCTCGTTCCCTTCCCGCGCGGCACGTCGATCGGTCGCCAGCGCGAGGCTGAGATGACCGCGCACCGTCCGTTGCGGATGCCCGATGCCCGGCTCGAGCAAGAGTCCGAGTTCGCGCATCGGATGCCGCAGCGATCGATACGGCCTTCCGTCGAAGAGGGTCTCCCCACCGCCGCGTTCGAGCTCCACCATCCGGCGCAGCAGCGCGGACTTGCCCGCGCCGGTGCCGCCGAGCACTCCGGTCACCTGCCCGGGACGCACGTCGAAGCTGACCGCGTCGAGAACGATCCGGCCGCGCCGGCGCACTGCCAGGTCGATGGCTTCGATCACGCCCGGCGCCTCCTGAATATGTTGATGACCTGCTGGCCTGGTCTCCTCTCGATCGTCGGATGGGGTTGTCGTGCACGGCGGGCTGACACGCTCAGCCCTGCCGGAAATACACCCACATGGGGGCTCTGGGGTGCTCACCCGGACCGTTAGCCACTGGACCACAGGCGGCTCCGGTGGAGTTCGGGCGCCCTGGTGTCCAGGTCCGCCTATCGCGAATCTGGACACCAAGGCTGCTGGTCAAGCTGCTCGGTCACCTGAACGGTGATGCCGGTACGTGCCGGGTGAAATCCAAGGGTGGGCGGACCGGACATCGGATGCCGGACGCCCACACCCGGTGCTTGTTAGGCGGGTCGGAGCATTGGCGGGTTCAGCAGGGTCACGTCGCCGAGCCGGAAGAGCTGCGCCGGCCGGCCACCCTGACGGGCCGTCGTGTCCCCGACCGGGGTCAGGAACCCCGGGGTGCCGGTGACCTTGCGGTGGAAGTTGCGCGGGTCGAGCGCGACGCCCCATACGGCCTCGTAGACCCGGCGCAGCTCGCCGACCGTGAACTCGGCGGGGCAGAACGCTGCGGCCAGCGGCGAGTACTCGAGCTTGGCCCGGGCACGCTCGACGCCGTCGGCCAGGATCTTGGCGTGGTCGAAGGCGAGCGAGCCACCGGTCGCCGGCGGATGCGGGGAGCCCGGGAACAGCGCGGGGAGGACCGACGCGACGGGCGTCCAGGCTGCGGCCACGGCGTCACCGCCGGCGCGCGGGGCCGGCAGGTCGGGGGCGAGCGCCAGGTAGGCGACGGAGATGACCCGCATCCGTGGATCGCGGTCCACCGTCCCGTACGTGGCCAGTTGCTCGAGGTGCACCGGCAACTGCGCGAGGCCGGTCTCCTCGGCGAGCTCCCGAGCCGCCGCCCGATCCAGTGACTCAGCTGGGCGAACGAACCCGCCCGGCAGTGCCAGACAGCCGGCGAAGGGCTCCTCGCCCCGGCGAATGACCAGAGCCGATAGAGCGCCGTCGCGAACCGTGAGAACAACCAGGTCCACAGTGACCGCGAACGGCGGCCAATCGCGGGCGTCGTAGCCCGCCGGGCTCGGTGAGGTCGCCATGGATTGGCATCGTATATCGTCCGAATGACGATAACCAGCGACGAAGGGTTCTTACGCTCCACGGGTCACAGCGCCTTCCGAACTCGAGCCGGCTCCCGTCCGATGGCGGCGGCGTGTTCGGTGCGCATCTCGTTCAAGCGGCGAGCCGTGCCCCGGGCCGCCTCCCGGACGAGGCCGGGTCCTACGCCCCGTTCCAAGCCCTGCTTGATGAGCGTCGCGAGCGCATAGCCCGGCACCGCGTTGTTGGCGCGCTCCAGGCAGAGCCGGCTCCACGCTCCCCAGCCGAGCGCCCATGCCGCCCACGCGGCGATGGAGAACGCCGCGGCGGCTTGGTCCGAAGTGACCGCGCGTCGGGCCAGTTCGACGCTCAGCGCGACGGCCTGACCGGCGCGGTCATCGCCGCACCAAGTGGCGAGATAGTCGCGCACTCGGACGTCGGTGAGGCCGACGAGCAGTTCGCCAGCCACCTCGTCGTCCAGAGCGCGGTCGGGGGGTACTTGGCCATCGCACAGGCCGTCGGCGAGTTGCCAGGCGTGGGCGACGTCAGCCCAATCGAATTCGAGGATCTCGGGAGTGGGGAGCGGTCGTCGGTGGCTGGTTGGGGCGATGTCGGTGGTTGTGGTGGTCTCGATGGTGCCGCATCGGCATTCACCGGCGCGGGGTCCCGGGATGGCGAGAGTTCCGGTGGGCGCGGCGGGGTCCAGGTCGGAGAAAAACGGGGTCGTTGGAGTGAGCGAGGTGGTTGTTGTGATGAAGGATTCGGCGTCTGAGTCGCTGGAGAGGTCTGTGAAGTCTCGGTGCACGTCAAGGGGCACGTCGGCGTATGTGAAGGATTCGTCTGTGAAGGATTCGTCGGCGTACGGATGGACGGCGTAGACGTGGCTGGCGCCTTCGTCCGCGGTGGTTTCGGTGTCGAAGCTGTAACTGGGTTGAAGGTCAGGGTGGTGCCGGAGGTGGAGTGCCGCGTGTTCGGTGGCGATGCGGTTGAGGGCGGCGTCGCAGGCCGCGCGCATGCGCTCGACCATGTCGGATCCGTAGGGTTCTAGCCCCGCCGCGAGGGCGGCGCGGTTGGGTAGGACGGCCAGTCCGGAGTAGGCGCTTAACGCGGCGATTGCGCTTGCACCGGCGTCGACTGGAGAGCCCTCGGGCGGGCAGCAGCTCTGCCGGTCGCACAGGAATGACCACCATCGGCCGTCGGCTACGAACAGCACGTCGAGCGGAGCGACGCCCGCGACGCGCAACGGCGTGCACATCCCCGCGACTACGCGCCGGTAGTCAGCCATGCGGGCCGGGCCGCCTTCTGGCGGGTAGATCACGCACAACGTCTCGTTCACGCCCGTGTCCGCAAGCCGCGAGGCCACCCAGCGGCCGAACGCGGCCGGACTGTTCGTCGCCGAGGTCAGATCGACCCGAAGGCCGTGGCTGATGCCCGCACGACCGTCGTCCGCCGACCGATTCAGGCCGAGCACCACCACGGAGGCATCAGGATGAAAGCCAAAGAAATGTGGAATGGCCGCGGCTACTTCTGCTGGTGAGCCCAGGCGAACTGCCGCCCCGTCCGAGCCGTCGCCCAAGTGGCCGGACAGGGGATCCGCCTGCACCCTGCAGCCCTCGCTGAATTGGAATCCGTCGAAGCGGTCCACCGACGGCTCGGCCGGACCGCCATCCGCGCAGCCGGGCTCCGAGCAACCTCGGCCGCCGCAGCACGCACTCTCCGTTGTGGTCACCGTTGTCATGCTCATCGCGCCCTGCCTCCCTCGCGTCGTCTCCGCCGCCGACCGGCGGATCGGACGGCGCTTGTCGCGACCGTCCTGAGACAACGATCACGCGTCCGCAAGGCCCGTGGGAGAGAATTTTGGCAGTCTGTGGATAACACCCCTTTGTGGATGATGGGTATCGCCTGAACAGTGCAATCGATAATCTGCTGAGTGAATCAGTCGGGCTGTATTTATGCGAAGAGAGGAGGATCGGACGGCCCGGTGAGCCTGGAAGAGCCGAGGTCTCGGTCACGTTTTCGGCGAGTCTCAGGACCTTCTCAGCGCGCCGGGTGACACTTCGGGCATGCGGATTCTGGTAGTTGACGACGACCAAGCGGTGCGCGACTCGCTGCGCCGCTCGCTCGCGTTCAACGGATACGAGGTCGAGGTCGCCGCGGACGGCTTGGCCGCGTTGGAGGCCATCGCCCGTAACCGGCCTGACGCGGCGGTTCTCGACGTGATGATGCCTCGGCTGGACGGCCTCGAGGCGTGCCGTCGGCTGCGATCGGCCGGCGAGGATCTGCCGATCCTCGTGCTGACCGCGCGTGACGCCGTGTCGGATCGCGTCGCTGGGCTTGACGCCGGCGCCGACGACTACCTCCCCAAGCCCTTCGCGCTCGAGGAACTGCTGGCCAGGCTGCGTGCCCTGCTACGCCGCACGCAATCCGTCTACGCGCCCGGCCAGGACGTGCTGACCTTCGCTGACCTGTCGCTGGACAGCGGCGCCCGCGAGGTGACCCGGGGCGATCGCACTGTGCGTTTGACCCGCACCGAGTTCAACCTCCTCGAACTGCTCATGCGCCACCCTCGCCAGGTGCTGACGCGCGCTCAGATCCTGGAGGAGGTCTGGGGCTTCGACTTCCCGACGACCGCGAACTCGCTCGAGGTCTACGTCGGCTACCTGCGCCGCAAGACGGAGGCCGAGGGTGAGCCGCGTTTGATTCACACCGTGCGTGGCATTGGCTATGCCCTGCGGGAGACGGCGCCGTGATGACTGCGGCGGATCAGGACGCAATGTCGAAAGCGGCGAAGAAGACAAAGAAATCGGCGAACGCGACGCAGCGGAAGCAGGCGCAGGCCGAGCAGACTCAGCCGCGCCGCCGACCGATATTCACGGCGCTGCGCGGCATGTCGCTGCGCATGCGGGTGTCGCTCCTGGTCATGGTGACCGTAGGCCTGACGCTCGCGGTCGGGTCGATCGTCAGCTACATAGTCGTACGCAACGAGATCACCAACCGCCTCGACGAGGATCTTCACCAACGCACCAACTTCGTGATCAGCGCGGGGCTGACGGCAACAGACCCAGACCCATTGCGCGCGAAGGATCTGGCGTATTTGCTCTACACGCTCGGCCTGCAAGAAGCACTCGTCAGCTCAGACGGTACGACGGGTCAGCCGCCACTCATTTCGATCAAGATGCCGACCGGTCAGACGATCACCGTTCGCCCCGCCGCTCCTGTCGGGCAGCCTGAAATCGATGTCGCGAGAGGCCGCTCTGATCAGTCCATCCGCACGGTCGTGGAGAGCGATGGCACCTACCGGGTGATTGCCGTGCCGTATGGCAACACCGGCGTGGCTCTCGTTCTCGCCACTTCCATGGCCGCCACGCAGGCCACACTCGATACGCTGGGGCTCGTATCGGTGATCGTGGGATTGCTTGGCATCGCGATCGCTGGAATGGCTGGGTTCTTCTTGGGGCGCGCTGCGCTTAGGCCGGTTGAGCGGCTTACCGTCGCGACCGAGTACATCGCGCGCACGGGTGATCTGCGGCGTATCGAGGTGACCGGGGATGACGAACTCGCTCGGCTGACGACCAGCTTCAACACGATGCTTGTCGCGCTTGCTCGGTCGCACGATTATCAGCGGCGTCTCGTCGCTGATGCGGGGCACGAGTTGCGGACTCCGCTGACGTCGATGCGTACGAATCTCGACTTGCTCGCTCAGGCGATGGCCGAACCGGATAACCCGCGGTTGTCTGCGGAGGATCGCGTTGAGCTGATGAACGACGTGCGTGCGCAGATGGAGGAGCTGTCTCTGCTTATCTCGGATCTGGTCGAGCTTTCGCGGGACGAGCGGCCGGTGCACGCCATTGAGCAGATTGACTTCTCGGACGTCGTTGAACGTGCGGTTCAGCGGGTGCAGCGGCGTGCGTCGTCGCTTACGTACGACGTACAGCTTGCGCCTTGGTACCTGCAAGGGGATCCAGCTGCGTTGGAGCGGGCAGTCACGAATCTGCTGGATAACGCGGCGAAGTGGTCGCCGCCTGGCGGGACTGTGACGGTCAGCTTGCGCGAGGGGGCGCTTCAGGTCTCCGATCAGGGGCCGGGGATCGCGGACGAGGATCTGCCGCACATCTTCGAGCGTTTCTATCGGTCTCCTGAGGCACGCACGATGCCGGGGTCCGGACTTGGGTTGGCGATCGTTCGGCAGGTCGCCGAGAACCATGGGGGTCGGGTCGCTGCGGCGCGGGCACCGGGGGGTGGAGCGTTGCTCGGCGTCTGGCTGCCTGGGGTCACTGGGCCGACGGCGGAGGAGTCCGCGAACGTAAGTGCTGTCGCGAGCGTGGGAACGAGCGCGCGCGGGGACACGAGCACAGGCACGGGGAGGGGCGCGGGTACTAACGGCGATGGGGATACGGGCACGGGTGCGAGTCCGGGCGTGAGCACGGACGTGGGCACCGGTGGGGACGGGGACACGGGGACAGGTACGGGCGAAAGCTCGGGCACGAGTACGACCGCACAGCTGCCGACGGCTACGCCGGCAAACGCGCCGGGTGGCTCAAACGGGTCGGCGCCGCCGACTGAGGCTCCCTAGGCTCGATTCCATAACCAGTTCTCCAAGCGATCTCAGCCGCATCTCAGACAGTTGGAAGAAAGTACGACCTATGACCGAGACGCCTGATCAGCGCGCGAGCGAACCGACGGACCAGACCGCGGATTCGGCACCGGCGCCCGCACAGCCGGCGATGCCCGAGAACCCCGCCGTCGGAGCCGGAACGCCTGACGCACCGCCGCACCCTGAGTGGCCGACGCCGTACGCACGACAGGCCGAACCGGCCGGCGCCGAGGCGACGACTCCGCTCACGCCCACTCCTACACCCACGGCCACGCCTGCTCCCGTCCCGCCTGTGGAGCCCAGCGCGCCGCAGTACCCGCAGCCGGGGGCAGGAGCCACCCCCGCCGCGCAGCAACTTGAGGCTACGCAGGCTCTTCCCCCTCAAGCGCAGTCGCCTCAGGCAGCGTCGGCATCGTCTGACGCGCCTCAGCCGGGGGTAACGCAACCGGGGCCGACGCAGCCCGCCGCGGCGCAGCCGACTGAGCAGATCCATCAGCCGCTTCAGTCGCCTGCGGGTCCGGCGCCTGTGCCTACCTCACCGGTGCCAACTGCGCCGGGCTGGGGCACTCCCCCACCGCCGGCGCAGTACCCGGCTGCCGGTTGGGGCGCCACGCTTCAGCCGGGCACGCCCGGCGCCCCGCCGCCGCCTAATTGGTCGACGCCCGCGCCGAACGGTTTGCCGCCGTACGGTGCGCCGGAGTCGGCCGCCGGGACTGGCGACGGCAAGCGGTCCGGCGTGCGGCTGGCGGTCGCGGTCGCGATCCTGGCGGGCCTGATAGGCGGCGGCCTCGGCGCCGGGATCACGTACGCGGTCAAGGGCAACGGGTCGACCAACACGTCGTCGCTGGCCGGGGATACGAACACCAACGGCTCGAGCGGGAACAGCCTCAACACCGCCGCGCCCAACGCCAGTCAGGTGACCTCCGTCGCGGCCAAGATCCTGCCGTCGGTGGTGACCATCTCGGTCACCTCCAGCGACGGTTCCGGTGACGAGGGCAGTGGGATCATCATCTCGTCCAATGGTCAGATTCTGACCAACAACCACGTGGTCGCCGCGGCCAGTTCCGGCTCCACGATGACCGTCACGTTCGGGAACGGGAAGATCACCCCGGCGAAGATCATCGGCACGGACCAGTCCAGTGACCTGGCGGTGATCCAGGCGAGCGGGGTCAGCGGACTGACTCCGGCGAGCTTCGACGACTCCTCGCAGGTCGTCGTCGGCGAGGAAGTGGTCGCGGTCGGCGCGCCGCTGGGCCTGTCCAAGACCGTGACCAGCGGCATCATCTCGGCGGTCAACCGTCCGGTCGTGCCGGCCAGCGACAACAGCGCGCCGAACCAAAACCAGAACCAGAGCAGCGGCTCAAACCAGTCGGTGCTCGACGCGCTCCAGACCGACGCGTCGATCAACCCGGGCAACTCCGGCGGTCCGCTGGTCGACATGGCCGGCAAGGTGATCGGCATCAACTCGGCGATCGCGACGGCGAGTTCCGGCGGCCTCGGCTCCTCCGGGCAGAGCGGCTCCATCGGCCTCGGCTTCTCGATACCGAGCAACCAGGCGCAGTGGATCGCGGACGAGCTGATCAAGAGCGGCAAGGCCACGCACTCCCTGCTCGGCGTCAGCGTCGGCGACCCGGACACGTCGGCGACGCAGGCCGGCGCCGTGGTCAAGACGGTGACCTCGGGCGGCGCGGCGGACAAGGCGGGCATCAAGGTCGGCGATGTGATCATCAAGGTGGACGAGCAGCAGATCAATAGCGCTGACTCGCTGGTCGCCGCGATCCGCTCGTACAAGCCGACTTCGCAGGTGACACTCACCTATATGCGCGGCTCTCAGACGTCGACGGCTCAGGTAACGCTGTCCGCGACTTCCTGACGCACTATCCAACCCGTATACCAACGGGGATGAGGGCGCGGTTCCGTGTATTACGCACGGGGCCGCGCCCTCAGGCATTGTTGTCAAGCGTTGTCGTGAGGCGCTGCCGTCAGGTGTTTGAGCTATGCCCTTAGCAGGACTCGGCACGCGGTGACCGACAGCTCTACGGACGGCTCCCCGTCCTTGTCGCGCCACGCGCCGTCGGGTTCCTGAAGCGCCGTGAGGCGTGCGGCTATCCGGCGGGTCCATCGGTCGCCGGGTGACATGTCCGAGCCGAACCAGGCCAGCTCGGTGGCTTCGAGCTTGTCGAATGCCCGGCCGACGACGTCGATCAGCCGCCGAGCGGCCAGATCCCGGCCGGTGGCGCGGAAGACCCGCGCGGCTAGCCAGTGCGCGACCAGCGGGCCCGGAAGGCGGCCGAGCGGATCCAGCGACCATTCCAGGGCCTGTGCGGCTCGCTCTATCGCGGCGTCGGGACCGTTGAAGACCACGAGGGTGCGCGCACAGTTCGCCGTCAAATAGACGCGTGCGGCGGCCGAACCCGGCATCAGCCGGTCGGGAGTGCGATGGCTCGGGCCTTCCCGCCACGTGCCGTCGTCCAGTTGCGCCGAGGTGAGGAAGGCGATCGCCTCCGGGACTTCGACGGTCAGCGGCGGATCGGCGAAGTCGGCGAGTTGGTCGAGCAGAAAGCAGGTCGCGTCGAGACTTGATGCGCCCTCAGACCACGGCGCGGGCCAGCCGCCATCAGAATTCTGATTGATCTCGGGGGTGATCGGAATGTCGCTCTTCTCGCCGAGTGAATGTCCGATTTTCGGTGACGCCAGCGGCGATGTGGTGAAGAGCGCGGAAAGACGGGCCAGCTGGAAGGGTCCCCCGTGGCCCTGAATGAAATCCACCGCCCGGTTGATCGCGCCGGACGCACCGTCGGGAGTCTCGTTCACCACGGTGACGTTACCGAGAGCCCGCACACTTATGGTCACTCGCTGATAACGAAAGCCTGAGCGAACACGGATCCGGCAGCTACCCGGCGCGGGCTTGCCTAAAGCGCTGCGCCGGGTAACTGCCGGAACTCATCGCGTATCAGATGTGCTTCGGGTTCTGTGTCAGATTGTCGCTTGAAGTGCTTCGAAGCGTTCAGATCGCCAAATCCACTAGATCGGTTTTGTCAGCCGCGGGTGCCGGGGCCTCCGGTGATTCCACGCGCACTCCGCGCAGGAACGTGACGCTGATCACGGCGGCTATCAGCATTACGATTCCCGCGCCGATCGCGGCCACATTCATACCGTGCGTGAACGCGGTCCGTGCAGCGGTTAGCAGTGCGTCTCCGACCCCACCGGGCGTTTGCGCGGAGACCGTCACCGCGCCGCCGAGGGTGTCGCGAGCGGTGTCCAGTGCACCGGACGGCAGGTTGTGCGGCGCAGTCGTGGCGAGGTCGGCGCGGTAGATCGCGGTGCCGATGCTGCCGAGCACGGCCATACCCAACGCGCCGCCGAACTCCGTTCCGGTCTCCACGACGGCTGCTGCCGAGCCAGCCCGCTCGGGTGGAACGGCGCCCATGATGAGCTCGCTGCCCACGGTCATCACCATGACCAATCCGCTGGCGTATGCCCCGGCGCAGATGAGCACGAACCAGATCGCGCTGTGCGCGTGGAGCTGCGTGAGGAATCCGAACCCTGCGAACGCGAGCAGGAATCCACTGGCTGCGATGTACGCACGGTCGAAGTGCTGCACGAGAGTGCCGGTGAGCGGAGCGATGGCGCCGATACCGAGCGACGGGACGAGTGACCACAGCGCGGCCGTCATCGGGCTCATGCCGCGCACGGACTGCAGGTACTGCGTGGTGAAGATGGCGAACCCGACGATCGCGAACATCGCGATCAGGTTCATCAGCACCGAGCCGGAGAATCCGCGGCTACGGAACAGCTTCAGGTCGATCATCGGATTTTCGCTACGCACCTGGCGCAGCAGGAACAGGCCGCCGATGACGATGCCGGCCGCGATGAGTCCGAGGCGCGTGGTGTTCACGCCGTTCGCCGCGATCTCCTTGACGCCGTAGATCGCCGGCAGGACGGCGGCGAGTGAGAGTGCCGAGCCGAGCAGGTCGAACCGGCCGCTACGCGGCGCGCGGAACTCGGGCACCAGCGCCGGGGCGAGCGTGAGCAGCATCAGCATGAACGGGACGTTGATCAGGAAGACCGAGCCCCACCAGAAGTGGTCGAGCAGGAAGCCGCTGAGTACCGGCCCGAGGGCGACGCCGCCGGTCGTGGCGCCGGTCCAGATCGCGATGGCGGTTCGGCGCTGCTTCTCGTCGTGGAACATGTTGCGGATCAAGGCGAGCGTGGAGGGCATCAACGTCGCCCCGGCGACGCCGAGCACCGCGCGTGCGGCGATCAGTTGCTCGGCGCTGTGCGCGTAAGCGGCGGCGAGCGAAGCGAGGCTGAAGCACGCCGCGCCGATCAGGAGCAGCCGCCGCCGGCCTATCCGGTCGCCGAGCGAACCCATCGTGATGAGCAGCCCGGCGAGCACGAAGCCGTAGACGTCGAAGATCCACAGCTGCTGAGTGCTGCTCGGCTCGAGATCCCGGCTGATGAACGGGACGGCGAAGTAGAGCACCGATACGTCCATCGACACCAGCAGCAGGGGCAGCAGGAGCACGCCCAACCCGATCCATTCCCTGCGTCCTGCCTTGGCCTGCGCTTCGGGCGCTTCGTAAGTCGTCATGGCCGGAACTGTACAAGCGTCTTAAACGCATGTCTAGAACGATCGTGCAAGACGGCCGTTCGAGACGGTCGTTCGAGACGACTGTCCCAGCGGAGCGTAGGCTGATGACATGGGAAATCGCGAGGATCTGCTCGAGGGCGCCAAGCGCTGTCTGCTGGAGAAGGGCTACCGGGCCACGACCGCACGCGACATCGCGGCGGCGGCCGGGGTGAGCCTGGCAGCCATCGGCTACCACTTCGGCTCCAAAGAGGCGCTGATGAACCAGGCCGTCTACGAGGCGGTCGGCGAGTGGAGCGAAGGATTCGAACAGGCGCTGGCCGCCGCCGACCCGAACGCCACCGCGGCGGAGCGGATCGAGCTGCTGTGGACCCACATGGTCGAGTCGTTCCAGCAGAGCCGGCGACTGTGGCTGGCGCAGGTCGAGCTCATCGTCGAGACGGATCGGCAGCCCGAGTTGCGTAAGTTCTTCGCCGACATCCAGCCGGAGGCACACATGGGCCTCGCCGAGCTCTTCCACGGCGCCGGCCCGGAGACGGACGAGAAGACCGCGATGGCGGTCGGCAAGCTCTACCACGCCATCCTGATCGGCGTGATGTCCCAGTGGCTGCTCGATCCGAAGACCGCGCCGACGGGACACGAACTAATCGAGGCGCTGCGTATCGTCGCCACGTCGATTCAACCGGCGGAGCACGTGGCGAACGAGACGGCGTAAGCGCGCTTGGGTGCTGCCGGGAGTTGCAAGTCGCTATTTGAGGTGACGCAGCAGGACCGGGACGTGGCTGTGCTCGACGTCCTTGGTCGCGGTCAGCAATGTGACGATCTGTTTGGCGGCCTGCGAACGCAGGTCATCGACCGGGCCGCGCGACTCCTCGCTATCAAGCTCGGCATCGTAGCGCTCGGCGAACTCGTCCCGGCGATGCTCCGGATCCGCGTGGTACCAGCGGCGCAATTCGTCCGATGGCGCCACGTCCTTTGCCCACTCGTCGAGTTGCGCGCGCTCCTTGCTCACGCCGCGCGGCCACAGCCGGTCCACGAGGACGCGTCGGCCGTCATCGGGCGAGGGATCTTCATGCACACGCTTGATGCGGAAACCGCCTGCCACGTTTCCACCTCCACGATGCGTAAAGGGAGTCGGCAATTGTCTGCCGACTCCTCCAACTATGGAACGTCACACGTTGCCACGCACGAGCAACGACAGCTTACTGGTGGAGCGCACTTATTCGGCGGCTGCAGTATTCCCCGGCCGCCGCTGATGCTTGGTGGCCTGATAGGCGTCGACCGCCTTGCGCGAGCTCCGCCACAGGCCGTCGGAGCCCTGCACAGCGTGGAGTCGACCCCGCTGTGCTGCCTGACGCAACGCAGCCAGAGTCGTCGTCTTGTCGACAAGCGCTGCTAGCGGCACCAGGCGAGCCGGCCCGGCAACGTTCGGCACGATGAAACTATTGAGACTGCCGATCATCGCGCGAGCGATCAGCTCCCCGAGCGATCCGTAGTCGCCGGCATCTGCCCGCTGCATCGCTGACAGGTACACCGCACGTTGCCGCTTGAAGATGACGACAGGTGGATGGCCAAGCCGTACGAGGACGAGGTTGAGTACCAGACGACCGGTGCGACCATTGCCGTCGATGAACGGGTGCACCACGACGGTGCTCCCATCCACCCCGACTCCGACTCGGCGTAGATTTGATACACCAAGCCACTACTCAAATGAACTTATCAAGTAGGCGGGGGCCGCGACGGGCGACACGCTCACAACGTCAGGCAAGGTGGGTGAAACCAGTTGCATCCAATGCAACAACTCCGTCCACCCAATCCCGACCCAGGGGAGCCGATACAATGATCGGCTCCCCTGTGAGCTGCAAGTTCTCTGCTAGACGGTGCCCGAAATACTGGTGGAGTGCACTTATTCCGAGCGTGCAGCATTCGTCGGCTTGGCGGGTGATCTTCAAGCGCTTTCAGCCAGCTGATGTCCTGGTCCAGGTTGCCGCTCGACCGGTACCGTCCGCCCGGACGCTGCCCTCGTTCTTGAGCTGTTCGAGAACGAGGCGGATGGTCTGGTCACTGACGCCGGGGACAGCGGTTCTGACGTCCGCGAGCCGGAAGGTCACGGGTGCGTGTCGCAGGATGTGCACGCGGATGCGCTCCTGCTTGGTGCCAGGTGTCTTCGCCGCGGCCGCGCGGTCGGCGAACACGGCATACGCATCCGCGATCATCCCGGTGAAGTAGTCCAACCACGGCCAGGGGTTAGCCGCCCCCTCATGCCAACCGTGCGTGGAGTCCAGAAGCGCTTGGTAATAGGCGTCGGCCGACTCGGCGACGGACTGTTCGAGGCTCACGTAACGTCCGACGTTGTATCCGTGGTCCATGAGCAGCACGTTGGTGAGCGCGCGAGCGACGCGCCCGTTACCGTCCTCGAAAGGGTGGATCACTAACAGATCGAGGACGAACAGTCCGTCCAGCAGCGCCGGATGATGCTCGCCACTTCGATGTGCGTCGCGATAGCGGCCTATGAGGTCGTCAACTGCGAACGGTGTGAGCGCGGCGGCCACAGGCTTGAACCGGACCGCAGAGGTGCCATCCGGCGAGCGGTCGACTACGAGGTTGTCCTGCGATTTGAACGCACCGCCGGGCGCCGCTGTGTGGGCGAACAGCAGTCGGTGTACATGAAGGAGCAGCCCGGCGTTGAGCGGTCGCCAATCCTCTTGGAAGAGATAGTCCTGGGCATCGCGATAGCCGGCGAGCTCCTGCTCGCTCCTGGTGCGCAGTACAGCGGCCCGTCGGTTGATGATTCGCTCTGCACGGTCGACGTCCGAGACCACAACGCCCTCGATCGCGGACGACGCGGTGATGCTCTGCACCCTGGCCCGATGGGAGAGTTCTGTCAGCAAGCCTGGTAGCTGATCCCGGTACAGCGCCTCTGATCCGCGACCGAAGTCGATAGCACCCAGCCTGGTCACGATCCGCCCTGGAACTTGTCCAATGGACGCTTCCAGGTCCGTGAAACTCCGCACTGAAACCTCCCAACAAACCCACCAAACATACTAACCGAAGCCAAAGTTAGCATGTTTGATGGGTTTATTAGGAAGTTCACCCCGCCGAGGGACAGCCGAACGTCGGCCTCACCGACACTGTTGCATCACATGCAACCGGAGGGGGGTTCGCAGACTGCGGGGCACGGAGCCGCTCGCTTCGCCGTAGCCTTCCTTACTAGCACATTCACCCTCCCGGCTGCCCGTTTCAGCTGCAGCCGCTGGTGGAGCCGCAGCCTTCGCAGGCGTAGCAGCTGCCGGCCGGGCGCATCTTGGTGCCGCAGTTCAGGCAGAGCGGGGCGTCGGCGGCGTGGCCGAGCTTGGACTCGAGTACTTCGATCGAGGAGCCGGCGCCGGACGGGGCGCGGCGGGCGCCAGCGGACGGTGCGATGTCCGGGGCGTCCGACGCAGTGGCCGACTCGGATGTGGCCGACGCGGACGTGGAAGTCGCCGAGGGCTTGGCGTCGGACTTCGGGGCGCGCTCCTCTATCGGCGCGGACTGGGCGAACTCGGTGAGGTCGGGCTCGTCGTTGTCCGGCAGGTAGGAGCCGGTCTCGATCTGGCGCTGGCGCTCGGTGGCCGAGTAGATGCCGTAGTCGGCGCGCACGTCGAAGGGCAGGTGGTCGAGGGCCAGGCGGCGGAAGATGTAGTCGAGGATCGACTGGGCCATCCGCACGTCCGGGTCGTCGGTTAGGCCGGCCGGCTCGAACCGCATGTTGGTGAACTTGGAGACGTAGGTCTCCAGCGGCACGCCGTATTGCAGGCCGACCGAGATGGCGATCGAGAACGCGTCCATCATGCCCGCGAGGGTCGAGCCCTGCTTCGACATCTTGAGGAAGACCTCGCCGAGGCCGTCGTCCGGGTACGAATTCGCGATCATGTAGCCTTCCGCGCCGCCCA
This sequence comes from uncultured Actinomycetota bacterium, assembly GCA_963714445.1. Classification (GTDB taxonomy): domain Bacteria; phylum Actinomycetota; class Actinomycetes; order Streptomycetales; family Catenulisporaceae; genus Actinocrinis. Next base: position 4,074 of record CAVQPP010000418.1, on the reverse strand, counting down.
CCGAGAACGACGTGGTGCGGCCGGGGCGGTTCTTGGGCAGGCGCTTGCGGACCGGGCGGTACTCGACGGTCGCCGAGGCGGCTGCGGGCTGCGGCTCGGTCGTGGCGGTGGAGGCGGCGGACGCGGCGTCAGCTGCTGCTGCCGCCGCGGCGGCAGCAGCGCGCTTGGCCCCCTTCGAGTCCTGCAGCGGCTGGCCTACCTTGCAGTTGTTCCGGTAGATCGCCAGGGCCTTGAGGCCGAGCTTCCAGCCCTCGAAGTAGATCTCCTCGATGTCGTCCACCGTGGCGGACTCGGGCATGTTCACCGTCTTGCTGATCGCGCCGGACAGGTGCGGCTGCACCGCGGCCATCATCAAGACGTGGCCCATCGGGGCGATCGAGCGGTCGCCCATCGCGCAGTCGAAGACCTCGTAGTGCGCGCGCTTGAGGCTGGGGGCGTCGACGACGTGCCCGTGCTCGGCGATGTACTCGACGATCGCCTCGATCTGCTCCTCGTGGTAGCCGAGGCGCTTGAGGGCGCGCGGGACCGTGTTGTTCACGATCTGCATCGAGCCGCCGCCGACCAGCTTCTTGAACTTCACCAGCGCCAGGTCGGGCTCGATGCCGGTGGTGTCCACGTCCATCATGAAGCCGATGGTGCCGGTGGGGGCGAGCAGGCTGGCCTGCGCGTTACGCCAGCCGTTGACCTCGCCGATCTCGATGCCCTCACGCCACGCCTGCTTCGCGGCGTCCAGGATGTCCGCGTCGAACTTCTCCAGCGTGGGCACGGCTTCCGCAGCCGCAGCGTGCTTACGCATCACGGCGGTGTGCGGCTCGGCGTTGCGTGCGTAACCGACGTACGGACCGACAACACCGGCGAGCTCAGCGGAACGCTTGTACGCGGTGCCGGTCATCAGGGCCGTGACGGCGGCGGCGATGGCGCGGCCGCCCTCGGAGTCGTACGCGTGGCCGGTGGCCATCAGCAGCGCGCCGAGGTTGGCGTACCCGATGCCGAGCTGACGGTAGTCGCGAGTGGTCTTCGCGATCGGCTCGGTCGGGAAGTCGGCGAAGCTGATCGAGATGTCCATCGCGGTGATGACGAGCTCGACGACCTTGGCGAAGGTCTCGGAGTCGAAGGTGTCATCGTCGCGCAGGAACTTCATCAGGTTCAGCGACGCCAGGTTGCACGAGGAGTTGTCCAGCGACATGTACTCCGAGCACGGGTTCGACGCGGAGATCCGGCCGGTGTTCGGGTTCGTGTGCCAGGCGTTGATCTCACCGTCGTACTGGATGCCCGGGTCAGCGCATTCCCAGGCGGCCTGGGCCATCTGGTGGAACAGGTCCTTGGCGTCGACGGTCTCGATGACGGTGCTCTTCACGTCCCGGGCGGTCAGGTCGAAGCTGCCGCCGGTCTCGACCGCCTGCATGAAGGCGTCGTTGACGCGGACCGAGTTGTTCGCGTTCTGGTACTGCACCGAGGTGATGTCCGAGCCGCCGAGGTCCATGTCGAACCCGGCGTCCCGCAGGACGCGGATCTTGTCCTCCTCGCGGGCCTTGGTCCAGACGAACTCCTGCACGTCCGGGTGGTCCACGTCGAGGACGACCATCTTGGCCGCGCGACGCGTGGCGCCGCCGGACTTGATGGTCCCGGCGGAGGCGTCGGCGCCGCGCATGAAGGAGACCGGGCCGGAGGCGTTGCCGCCGGAGGAGAGCAGTTCCTTGGACGAGCGGATGCGGGAGAGGTTCAGGCCGGCGCCGGAGCCGCCCTTGAAGATCAGGCCCTCCTCGCGGTACCAGTTCAGGATCGAGTCCATCGTGTCGTCGACCGCGAGGATGAAGCAGGCGGAGACCTGCTGCGGGCTCTGGGTGCCGACGTTGAACCAGACCGGGGAGTTGAACGCGAAGATCTGGTGCACGAGCGCGTAGGTCAGCTCGTGTTCGAAGACCTCGGCGTCCTCAGGCGTGGCGAAGTAGCCGTACTCCTCACCTGCGCGCCGGTACGTCTTCACGACGCGGTCGATGACCTGACGCAGCGACCACTCGCGCTGGTCGGTGCCCTGGGCGCCGCGGAAGTACTTCGTGGTGACGATGTTCGCCGCGTTGACCGACCAGAAGGTGGGGAACTCCACGCCCTTCTGTTCGAAGTTCACCGAGCCGTCACGCCAGTTGGTCATGACGACGTCCCGGCGCTCCCACTCGATCGCGTCGTAGGGGTGCACGCCAGGCTTAGTGAAGACGCGTTCGATACGCAGTCCGCCGTGTGTCTTCATCGCACCGCCGTTCGAGGGGGCGCCGTTCGAGGGATTGTCCGACTGCTTCGGCGAGCCACCACCCGACTGTCCGGGCACGCCGTTCTGCTTGGCGGCCTTGCGGGCCGATCCGCTCATGGTCTCCGTCATGAGGAGCGTCCTCTCTCATCCCTCGATATCAACGTCTTCGCCACCCGCCAGCTTCCCCACCGGCGGGGTTCCCCTGTGTCACGTCTTGTTGACGGTCATTTCGGTCGCGATGTCCGTGGCCGCGGGCGTGGTTAGCCCGTGACGGCGGGTTCGCCCGGCTGTTCGGCGCCCGGACGGCGCAGCGCGGCGATCTCCGCCTCGAAGTCGTCCAGCGATTCGAACGCCCGGTAAACCGAGGCGAATCGCAGGTAGGCGACGAGGTCGAGGTCCCGCAGCGGCCCGAGTATCTCCAGCCCCACCTCGTGGCTGGGCAGCTCGGCCAGGCCCTTGGCCCGGACGGCCTCCTCCACCTTCTGGGCGAGCTGCGCGAGCTGGTCCTCGGTGACCGGCCGTCCCTGACAAGCCTTGCGCACGCCGCCGACAATTTTTTCCCTAGAGAACGGCTCGGTGACCCCGGATCGCTTGACGACCAGTAGAGCGGCCGTCTCGATCGTGGTGAACCGGCGGTTGCACTGCGGGCAGGAGCGGCGGCGGCGGATGACGGTGCCGTCCTCAGCCGTGCGGGAGTCGATCACCTTGCTGTCGGTGTACCTGCAGAAGGGACAGTGCACGACGATCGACCTCCTCCGCCACTGGCCGTGACGAACCCTGTGGACACACCCTGTGCATAACCTCGTGACCAGCCGGACCGTCGATACCACAATCTGTGGAATGCTTCGGACGGTTGGCCACTAGATGTAGGGGTAAACCTAGCACGCGAGCGGAGGCGGCGCGAGCGACACACGGACATCGCGCGGCCGATCGAGCGAGTGTATTCGCGTCCTGATCAGCTACGCTCCGCGATCGGTCCAGGTAACCAAGAACACGTTGGCGAGAGTTACGCAAGGGTGTTCGGCGCAAATTCCTTCGACCAGGTGAATTCGCCGGGGAAAACAGTATTAACCGCTCCAGGTGGCAGCAGGATGGTTCAGGACAGTGAATACGCTTCCGCGAAAGCCGCGGAAGCGAACCAACGCGCTCGGACGGACGGGATCCCCCACTAACTCGTTCGATAATCCTATTCGAACAAGTGTTGGTCGGATGTCGGAAGCTTCGGCTACCGTTGGCACCAGGGGTTCGGTAAGGGGCGGAACCCCGGCGAGAAAACGCCTCTTCGCGGTCAGGCGGGGCGGCGGCGCAGGTCGTCCGACTCGGCGAAAGTGCCGGTCAGGGCCGGTAGCCGCCACCCGGCTCCGGCCGGGTGCGCAGAGCCGAGAAAACAGGGAAGGAAACCAGGGAAATCATGGCCGGACGGAGCAGTGGAGCCGCCGCGTCGAGGCGCCGCGGTGTCGGTGCGCGCGGCGATGGAGCGGATCCGGGCGGCGATGGCAGGCCGGGGCCGGGAACAGTGGTGCGACAGCGTAGGCGCGGGCCGGGTCGGCTCGGCGCGGTTCCGGCGGAGGCGGCTGACGTGACAAGGGTGCCGCTCTCGCTGCGGCTGACGGATCGTCAGTGCCGCGTGCTCGAGGTCATCCAGGAGTCGATCGACCGGCGCGGTTACCCGCCGTCGATGCGTGAGATCGGCGAGGCGGTCGGGCTGCAGTCCACGTCTTCAGTGCGACACCAGTTGGTGGTGCTGGAGAACAAGGGTTTCATCCGGCGTGACCCCAACCGGCCGCGTGCGTACATCGTGCGCGGGCCGAGCGACCCGACGCAGG
>CAVQPP010000417.1:0-7631 GCA_963714445.1 uncultured Actinomycetota bacterium | reverse complement strand
GATCGGATGCTACGTGCCGCTGCCGCCGTGCCCGACCAGGTCGATGAGGACCAGCCGGAACCGCGCCGCGAGCGCGTTGACATAACCGGCGGCGTGCCAGGTGGACCGGTCACCGAAGAACCCGTGCAGCAGGACCAGCGGCGGCCCGTCCCCCGTCACTTCGAACTCGATCCGCGCCCCATCGCTCACGACAGCGGCCACGAGAAGGAATTGTCCTGGCTGCACCCGCCGGCCGCAATCCGGCCCGGCTGGTCACCGGGCTCATTCGGCGGTCCAGCCGCCGGAGCTGCCCGGGCTCGCGTGCCAGAGCTTGCGCGGCGGGTCTTTCACCGCCCCGCCCGCCGATCCGGTCTCCGCATAAGGCGAGAGCGTGAACCCGGTGGAGTAGACGATCCTGCTGGCCGCGGCCGGACCGCTGGCGCCCGCTGGCCGGCGGCGCGCTGGCCGGCTCCCGGCTGGCGGGCGCCCGGCTGGCCGGCGCCGGCGCGGCGGCCATGCCGGGCCCGGGCACGTCGCCCGCCGCCATCGCCGCGCGCACCGCGCGGATGCCCCGGGAGAGGCGGATTTCCTCCAGAACGGCCAGGTCCCAGCATTCGGCCGCGTTGACGGACACGGCGAGGCGATTCTGATCGCGCCCGCCCGCGTGCCGCCAGGCACCTAGCGATCTGTCGGCTGGCCTGCCTCGCCAGGCTTCCGGTCGCCGGGGCGGCGGACCCGGCCGCGCACCACCAGCAGCCACGAGCCGAACACCCGGCTCGCGCAGCGTTCCTGCACCGACTCGTAGAACGCCAGGTTCATCTGGCCGGTGGCGTCGTCGAGGGTGGCGAAGATGATCCGCTGGCCGGACCGGACCGCCGGGGTCTGCCGCTCGCGACATCCTCGGCACGGTCGCCCTCGCCGCACTCGGCTACGCAGTCGTCACCGTCCCCGCCACCAACCCGAACCTCTACCCCCTCGGCCTGCTGGCCGTCTGCGCCGCCTCCATCCTCGCTATCCGCGCCGCCACCGCACACGGCCGACTCGCCCGATTCCTCGGCGCGAAGCCCTTAGTCTGGCTTGGCGAACGCTCCTACTCCCTCTACCTCTGGCACTGGCCAGTCTTCGACGTCACTAGACCAGGCACCGACGTCCAAATCCCAGTCCTCCTCGATTTCACCCTCCGCATCGCAATCTCCCTCCTCCTCGCGGACCTGACCTTCCGCTACATCGAATCCCCAATCCGCCACGGCGCGATCGGCCGCACGCTCACCCGCTCCCGCGACGCACTACGTGAACGGCAACTCGCACTGCCAGCCAGCGTCGCCGCCCTATCCGTCGCACTCGCAGCCTGCGGCCTGGGACTCGGCGATCGGCTGATCGACACCGCGCGACGCTATCCGGCGAACCCGAACGCGATCGCCGAGGACAACGGCCCCGCGCTCACGCTGAACGGTCCTGCACCGCGATCCGCTCACGGATCCGCAGCGAATCGGCACAGCGCCTCACCCGATGTCCGCATCCGCCGTCCCGACAGCGATGCCCGCACCGCCGAGCCCACCCGCCGACAGTCGCGTTCGTCGGCGACTCCCAGGGCATGACGCTCCTGCTCAACAAGCCCGCCAACCTCGGCCAATACCTCACCACCGTCGACGACACGACCGAAGGCTGCGGCTTCCTCGGCGGCGACATCAGCAGCCGAAGCGGCGAACGGCGCGACCTCGACGCCGACTGCGGCGGATCGTCCGAGAAGTGGGCGGCACGCATCGCGCGACAGCGTCCGGACGCGGTCGTTGTGATGATCGGCGGCTGGGACGAGTTCGACGAGACGGTCGACGGCAGCACGATGACATTCGGTACCGCGCCGTGGGATGCGTACTACAACGCGAGGCTCGCGGAGGCGGTGGGCAAGCTCAAGGCGACGGGCATCTCGCGCATCGAGCTGGCGCTGCTGCCCTGCTACCGTCCCGTCCCCGCACCTGGTTCCGGCTACTGGCCGGAGCGTGGGGACGACTCCCGGACGCGCCACATCAACGCCCTGCTCACGGCGTACGCACAGTCGCAGGACTCGATAGGCGACGACGGCGCCGGAAGCGTTCCGATCACCGGAGCCGGAAGCGGCACGAGCAGCCGGGCCGGAGTGCGAATGGCGGAAGTGCGAATGGCACTGTGCTCACGCTCCAGCCGCCGCCTGCGTTCTGCGCGGATCCGAAGATTGCGAAGGATCTGGACTATCGGTGGGATGGCACGCACTACTACAAGCCGGGTTCGGCGTTGTACTTCCGCAGCGCGATCCCGCAGCTGCTAGCTCCGCTGTCCTAACAGTCCGGGCGGTTCCACCGCCGATGACCTTTCCCTGCTCAGCAAGTGACCGCCAGACGGCCATTCTCATGGAGGTCCGCTGTCCCTCATGAACGTCTGCTGTCCCTTGTGAACGTCCGGCGTCCTGCCGACGACCCGTCCCGCCGTGGTGACTGATCACGGGCGTACGATCAAGCCATATCATCCGACAAAGAACGTACGTGACGTGCGGGAAGTGGGATTATCGTGCGGCAGCGACCCGTTTGGGCACCCGCTGAGATTGACATCGAGCGTCCGTCGGTCGCCCGCATGTATGACTACTTCCTCGGTGGTTCGCACAACTTCGCCGCCGATCGCGAGCTCGCCGAGCAGGCGCTGAGCGTGTTCCCGGACGCGCCTTACGTCGTGCGCGCGAACCGCGCTTTCCTGCGTCGCGCCGTCACGATGCTCTGCGGCCTGGGTATTGATCAGTTCCTGGACTTGGGTTCGGGCATTCCGACTGTCGGCAATGTCCACGAAGTCGCCCACGCGTCGAATCCGGCCGCGCGGATCGTGTACGTCGACTCGGATCCGGTCGCCGCAGCGCATTCCGCCGCGCTGCTGGCCGATGAGCCGCTGGTGCAGGTGCTTCGCGCGGACCTGCGCGATCCTGAACTCGTTCTCCGCGAAGCCGCGGCGAACGGCCGGTTGGATTTGAGCCGCCCCGTTGCGGTGTTGCTGGTGTCGGTGTTGCCGTTCATCCCGGACGCCGACGATCCGGCTGGGGTTGTGACCGTATACCGCGACGGCACGGTGTCGGGTTCCTACCTGGCAATCAGTCACGGCACGAACGACTACCAGCCGGAGGCGGTCAGCGAGGTCGAAGGGCTATACACGCGGACGACGCAGCCGGGCGTGTTCCGTAGCCGGGCACAGATTCTGGACCTGATGCCCGGCTACGAGCTGGTGCCGCCCGGACTTGTGGACGCGATCCTGTGGCGGCCCGAGGCGCCGGAAGGCGCTGACGACCGTCCTGATCCGCTTGGCGGCGACGTCACGCGTTACAGCTTGCTGGCTGCGGTCGGGCGCCGAGTGTGAGTTTGCGCCTATCTAGATATCGACTGTGCGGTGCTGGTCTAGAAATCCGATGATGTGGCCGAACACGTCTAGAGCCGCGCTTCGTCCGATGAACGTATCGACGTGTCCGTAACCGGGGACCTCGACGTACTCGACATCGAGGTCGGGATGACGCGACGTCAGGACGTCGTAGCAGAGTTTGTTCGAATCCAGCCACAGCTTGTTCTGGCTGCCGGAGAGCAAAAGCAGCGGGCTATCGATACGGTTGGCGCTGTCTAGCGCGTTCTCGGGCAGCTCGCGGTAGCGCAGATCAGCGTGATTCCAGCGCAGCATTGTGTGCGCCAGTTCGATCCGCCGCATGTGCGGCAACGACCACACCGGCACCGGGCCGAACAGCTCGGCGAGCCGGTCGTGCGTGCGCTCGTCGAGGTTGTCGTGCACGAACAGGGACGCGCCCATCCCCCACGTCGAGTTGTGCAGCATCTGGCACGTCGGGTCCACGCAGTCCGCGCCGCGCGAGGCGATCGCGAACAGTGGCGTGTACTTGGACCACAGGCCGGTCTTGCGGATGTCGATCGGGACATGATCGAACCGCGTGCGCAGCAACTCACCGCCTAGGTGCATACGGACGCGCGTGCGGCCGGCGACCTTCGGCGTCAGGAATACGCCTTGCGCAACGACGGCGGCCAGGCCCGGCACGAGACCGGCGGCCATGCTCATCGAGAGACACATCGCGCCGACGCAGTGAGCGACCACGAACAGTTGGCGTGCGCCGATTCGGCTGCGGATGTACGAGACCGCATCCGGCAAGTCGTAGAGGGCGACGTCGTCGTAGCTGAAGCGGGCGGCGGTTTCGTTGTGCGGCAGGCGGCAGCTTCCGCGCCAGTCCAGCAGCCAGGGTTCGTAGCCGGCGTCGAGGAGGACGTCGACCATGTTGCGGGTTTCCGGGAGGACGAACATGTCGGCGGACGCGGTGTGGCCGTGGAGGAGTAGGACCGCTGGCCGGTCGTCGGTGGTGGAACTGGGGGCGCGGGTGGGGTAAGCGGGCGTGGGTGTGGAGCCGGAATCGGAACCGGAAGTGGGGATGGTGGCGGCGGGGGCGTGGCCGGCAGTGTTGAGGCGGCCGGTGGCGGACGCGGGGGTCGCGCCGGTGGGACCGTTTGCGGCGATCGGTTGGCGCGGGTACGCGACTATCCGATTTAACGACAACTGCGTTCCATCGGAGGCGTGGAACGGTATCGCCTCGACGCTCGCCCTCTCGAACCGGGCGTTCAGTGGCCGCACCCGATGCGCTGTCCGCGTGCTCCGGGTCGTCCACGCGGTCGAGTTCGTCGACGCGCAGGCGCCCGTGGGCGTGCTGGGGCTCGTGGTCATCGGCTCCGCCTTCTGCTTACGCTGCTTTTGCGTTGGCGCTTGACGAGCGAGAGTGACGCATCGCGCCTAAGGTCGAGTAGATCCGCCCCGACCCGCATCATCGGCTCAAGCAGCCCGCGGCCGACCTGGGAGCCGAACCAGGCGAGCCACAGCAGCTTGGCGACGCGCTGCTCCTGCGCGGACAGGTCGGGGTTGACCTGAATGCCGTCGATCTGCTGCCGCACGTAGCTCTCGCCGGGGACGACCACGACACCTGACACCCGCGCCGACGACTCACCCTCGCGCCCGATCTCCACGGCGAGGGTGCGGGCCTGCCGCCACACGTCGCGGCGACCGCTCGCGGTCTTCTGGCCGGCCAGCCACCAGACCTGGCCGTCGCGATCGCGCAGGTGGAGGCGGTAGCGCAGCAGCGGGTGATGTGTCCCGTGCACGCGCGGCACACCCTCGTCCGGCCGGACCAGGATTTCGCCGTGATCGATGGTCAGCGGCTCGGCGTGCAGGAGCGGGCAGTCGACTTCGCCGCGCACGTCGATGCGGCGTTCTTGTACGAGCTGGTACATGCTCGCGATCGAAAGCGTCATGGAAAGGGTGCACGGCCCGGCAGCGTCCGCAGTGCCGGTCGTCGTCCGCAGAGTGCCGACCATGGTCTCCTCGAACCACAGGTACGGCGGATCGTCGCGGCTCGGCAGGTTGACCAGGCCGTCCTTCGCCAACCGCTCGAACGTCTTGACCTGCGCCAACGCGTCGTATCGCGTCGGCGCGGGGAGCTTATGGCGAGCCGCGAAGGCTTCCGCGCGATCGCCGGTCGCGGCGGGTCCGAGCAGCGTGGCCTCGCACAGCTCGAGCGCGGTGGGGCTGCGCAGCACGCGCCGGAGGAAGTCGAGCTGCTCGACCGGCTCCGCATCCAGGCGCGCGAGCAGGTCCGCACGCCACTGGTCCCAGCCGAGCACTTGGGCGTTCATGCCGCCGAGCTGCATCTCGCGGACGAGGTCGGGCAGCGTGTTCGGCTTGCCGACCAGGTTGTACGTCAGACCCCAACCATCCGGCTCGCACACGATCGCCGCCGCCATCCGGCTGACCCAGTCGACCGGTGCGACGTTGAGGAACCGGAACGCGGGCACCGTGCGGTAACGCATGAACGCCGACATGAAGCCGGTGCTCAGGTCCTGTGCGTTGTAGGCGCCGGTTTGGGTGTGGCCGCCGATGCCGCCGGGGCGAATCAGGGTGACGACAAGCCCGCGGTCCCGGGCGCGGCGCAGGGCGGCCTCCGCGGCCCACTTCGTCTTGTCGTAACCGGCGGCGAGGCGATCGACGTGCGCGGTCGGATCGTCCTCGCCCATCGAGGCGATGCCGATCTCGTTGAACACCGCGATGGACGAGACGTGATGCAGAGGTTTGATTCGACCGGAGGTGGCGAACTCGGCGAGGGCGAGCGGGCCGAGCACATTAGTTCGGCGCAGCGAGGGGTATCCGCGTAGGAAGTCAACGGCTGCCGCGACGCTGACGACTGAGTCGACGTCGTACGCGAGGCTCGTCCACTGCTCGCCGCTCAGGCCTAGGCGCGGCTCGCGAATGTCGCCAGCGAGCACGGTCAAGCGTCGGCGCACCTCGCCGGACCACGGGACCTGATAGCTGGCGAGCGCTTCGCCGAGCCGCCGTTCGGCGTCTTGGTCGTCGGTGCCACGCACGATGCAGACCACGTGCGCCTCCGAGCGACGCAGCAGGTCAAGCAGCATGTGGCTGCCGAGGAAGCCGGTCGCGCCGGTCAGCAGGATCCGGCGAGGCGGGATCGGTTCCGGCGGGTCGACCCAGGGAAGTTGGTCGGCGAGGGTCAGGTCGGCGGCGATCCAGGCGAGGTCGTCATCGTCAGCGATGGCGACGGCGCCGGGAAGAGGCGCCGCGACGTCAATGCCCTGAATGGTGAGCCAACGTCGGGCGAGGCGGAGCGGGCGGGCGTCCGCGAAGACGTCGTCGAGGCTCAGCCGGACATCCAGCTCTCGCGCGAGGACGGCGACGAGTTCCACGGCACTGACGGACGTCGCGCCGGCGTCGAAGAAGTCTGTGTCGGAGCCGATCGGTACGCCGCCGAGTAGCCGGGACGCTCTCGACGCGATCTCAGCTGTCAGACTCTCGAGGCTTTGGCTCCTGGTCTGGCGCTGGATCTGAATCTCGCTGCCAGATGGCGCGGCAACCGGCGCCGGGCGTCCGACGCGCGCCAGAAGGTCGGCGACGCTCGCGCGGCCGCCGGAGCCATGTTCGATCTGCTCGCCTTCCCCGCGCCGATCGATCATCAGGTTGCGGGCATTCGTAGCCTGATCAGACGCCATCGGACCTTCCGTCCCACGAGCGGAACTCCCGCAGCCGCGAGAGTGGTACCGCTACGTCCAGCCTCGGACTGTCGATGCCGCCGCCGCCGAGGGCCGCGACCAACCGCCGTGCCGGGATGTTGCGCGGCGTTTTCTCGGCGGTCAGCCGGACGGCCGAGCAGCCCAGGGCCTCGGCGCGGTCGGCCAGCCACTGAAGCAGCCGCTCCTCCACGCCGCGGCCGAGCGCGCGACAGCTGAGCATCCACGTCATGACTTCGAGCGCTTCGTTTTCGTCATCGGGTCGCAGTATCAGCAGGCCGACTTGGCCGTAATCGCCGAACCGGTCGCGCACGGTCGCCGTCCAGACCTCGCCATCCTGCTGCCATCGCATCAACGCGGCCTCATCGAGCGGCGTCGGACGCAGGTTGAACTGGTTGGTACGACGGCTCAGCTGCGCCGAACGCTCGATCGTGTCCTGCGACAGTGGCTCGATATCCACTTCGAGTTCGAGGCGATCGAGGAAGTCGGCGAGGCTGCTCTGCTCACGCGCCTGGGTGCGCAGGCGTTCCTGACGGTAGAAATCGGCTCGCGCGGCGTCTTCCGTCGTCGCGGGCTTCG
>CAVQPP010000416.1:0-4277 GCA_963714445.1 uncultured Actinomycetota bacterium | reverse complement strand
CGCCATACGTGTAGACGGTCGGCGTCGCGGCGCTCGGGAAGTAGCCGTTGTAGTGCAGGCTGATCGGGTACGCGTTGTTCGGGTCCTCATTCACCAGCTGCACCGCCAGATTGCCGTTGGCCTGGCGTACCGCGTGCGCGGTGACCAGCGGCTGGTCGGTGCCCGCGGCGACGAGCTGGTCGCCGGGCCGGCCGAGCTTGCTGAGCATGCTGATCGCGTAGTAGGGCGGGAACGGGGTGTTCAGCGCCGGTTCGCAGACCGCGCCGACGCAGGTGCCGCTGGAGAGCACGCCGCCGTCGCCGTAGTCGGTGGCCCCGTCGGGCGCGGTGCTGATCGTGTTCGGGCCGTTGTGGGTGTCCCACCAGTCGACCGTGAACACGCCGTTCTCCAGCGCGTCCAGGTAGGTGTTCGCGGCGAACAGCGCGTCGGGCTGGGTGTCCTGGTCCACGCTGCCGTTCGTCTCGGTCAGCGCGATGCCGAGCCGGGAGCTGTTCGCGCCGCCGTACTGGGCGATCTCCTGGCGCAGCTGGCCCAGCTCGCCGGCGAGCTGCTCGGGCGCCGCCAGTTCGGCCACCGCGTCGGTGCCGCCGGGGTACCAGTGCACGATGACGAAGTCGATCGCAGACCCGGCGATGGAGAGCACGGTGCGGTTCCAGTCGGCGCTGTCGCCGGTCGCGACGGCGCCGTCCGGCCAGTTGCCGGGCAGGGTCAGCACTGCGCCGATCTTGATGGTGGGGTCGACGGCCTTCATCGCGGAGGCGTATTGCAGGACGTTGTTGGCGTACGTCGTCGGGCTTTTGCTGGCGTGGTTGTCGGCTTCCCAGTCGGCGCCGTAGTAGCCGTTGCCGTAGTTCTCGTTGCCGATCTCCCAGTACTTGTCGCCGTAGCCCTTGGTGATGTTGGCGTACTGGACCCAGTCCGCGGCTTCCTGCGGGGTGCCGGTGCCGTAGTTGGCGATCAGGATCGGCTGTGCGCCGATCTTCTTCACCGTGCCCATGAAGGAGTCGAAGTCGGTTCCCGGTGCGACGTAGCCGCCGGGGGCGGTGTTCGTCTGCCAGTGGTAGATGTCGCCGTAGGAGCCGCCGGGGTATCGCAGCATGCCGACATTCGCCTGTCCGAGCAGGTCCTGGACGGCGGGGGCGTTCATCTGGCTGTCCCAGACGGCGCTGTTGAGGCCGTAGCCGGTCGCGGGAATCGTGCCTAGCCCCTCGTTCACGTTGACCGTCACGTCCACCGCCGCACCGGTCGCCGCCAGAGCGGCGGGTGTCGTGGCCGGGGCCAGCGCGCCGGCCAGAGCCACCGCCGCTCCCGCGGCCGCGCGCCGAAACCAGCGGTCGTGCCTTGATATCGACCTCACCGTAGTGCTCCCTCCGAGCGCCCGAGCGCAGACACTCGGATGGTCGCGCCCGGGCGAGTTGGGAGTCAATGTCCTGTGAAACTTACAGCCGATCGTCGAACGTCGTCGAATGCTGTGATCGCCGTGGGCGCGCCGTACCGCGCGACGCCCTGCGCGTCGTCCCCGACCGCACTCGGCCGCGCGGTGCCGCGCAGCCGGTAGGTGCTGGGGCTCAGGCCATAGTGCGCCTTGAACCGGCGGGCGAAGTAGTTCTGGTCGCCGCAGCCGATGGCCTCGCTGACCTGCGCCACGGGCTGGTCGGTGTGTCCTAGCAGGACGGCCGCCGTCTCCATCCGGTAGTGGGCCAGGTACGCCATCGGCGGCAGCCCGGTGGCCGACTTGAACAGCCGCCCGAGGTAGTTTGGGGCGAGGTGCAGCCGCTGCGCGAGTTCGGCGAGAGTCCAGTCGTGCGCGATCTGGGCCTCGAACAGCCGGATGGCGCGCACCACGGCCGGGTGTGTCGGCTCGGGCGAGCCGGACAGGCGATCGCGTTCCTGGTCGGCGCTGCGCGCCAGGTGCCCCAGGACGAGGGAGAGCCGGCCGATGATGTCCGCGCGGTGGTAATTGAGCGGCGCGGGCCGCAGGTTCTCCAGGGCGTCCAGATGCACCACGCAGCCCGCCAGGCCGGCTTGGTCCAGGTGCAACGCCAGCGTGCCACCGTGCCCGGGAGCGTACGGGCCGTCCCACAGCAGCTGGCTGAGCAGCGGGTCCTCGCGCGTCCAGGCCAGTTCCCGGCGCAGCAGCTCGACGTCGAAGCAGCAGTTGATCACCTCGAGGTCGTGGCAGTCCTCGAAGCCGTGCCACGCGCCCGGCCGCAGGATCATCACGTCGCCGATGGCCAGCGCGCTGCGGCCGAGCTGCGAGAGGTGCGCGCCGTCGCCGCCGGTCACGAACATGATCTCCATGAAGCTGTGCGTGTGCATCGGGTGCATCCGGGCGTGCACGTGATGACCTGCCCCGGCAACGACGTCGTCGGTCAGGTAGATCAGTCCGTGATCCAGCACGACAGGCAGTTCGGCCACGCGGCAGACGGTAGCCTGCGCGGCGGCGATTGCACAGAGTGCGAGCCGGACGGCGTCGCGTTCCACCTCAGAGCCGTGCTCCGGCACGGCAGGTGTATTTCGTGCTACCGATGGTTGGACACGGGCTAACAGCTGCCGCGCCGGGCGGCGCATCATCGCTGCGTGCCAGAGAGTGAAACACCATGGAAACTCGCGGCGGTCGACGCATGGGACTGGATCGCCCGCTGGATCGGCAATCCTGCCTGGGAACAGGCGGTCGCGTTGGGCCGTCCGGGCGCCGACGCGCTGCCCGTTTTCAAGGCGGAATTCCTGCTCTACCGTCCCGTTCGCAGCGCCGTGCTGCACATGACCGCGCTGGGCGTGTACGAGGCGACGGTCAACGGGCAGCGCGTCAGCACCGCGGTCCTCGAACCGCCGCACACCGACTACCGTTCCCGGCTCGTGTACGCGACGTATGACATCGCCGGTTTGCTTCGCCCCGGAAGCAACACGCTGTCCGTCGAGGTCGGTCCCGGTCTGGCGCACGTGCCGCCGACTCCGGGCCGGTACCAGAAGCTGACCCGCTCCGACGGAGCGCCGCGGCTGCTCGCGCAACTGGAGATCGGCTACGCGGACGGCACGGGAGCGACGGTGGCGACCGGCTCCTCGTGGCGCACGGCGCTCGGGCGCACCACTTTCTCCGGCTGGTTCGGCGGCGAGGATCACGACGCACGCCGAGTCGTGCGGGAATGGGAGCCGGCGGTGGATCTCGGTCCGGCCGGCGGCGGCCCCCTGCTGACGCCCCGCCGCTCGCCGGCCGTCGAACCGGTCGAGACGCTGTCCGTGCAGGCGGTCACCGAGCCGCGGCCCGGTGTGTACGTCTTCGACTTCGGCGTGAACTTCGCGGGCTGGCAGCAGCTTTCCGTGTCGGGCCCGGCGGGCGCCACGGTCACGATGCGGCCCGGCGAACTGCTCGCGGCAGACGGCACGGTCATTCAGGATGCGGACGGCACCGGCGCCCCGATCTGGGACACGTACACGCTCGCGGGCGGCGGCCCGGAGACCTGGCATCCGCGCTTCCGGTATCACGGAATGCGTTACCTCCAGGTCGAAGGGCTACCGGGCAAGCCGGACGGCGATACTCTGCGCGGCATCGTGCTGCGGGCGGCGAACGAGAAGGTCGGCTCGTTCAGTTGCTCCAACGAACTGCTGACCACGCTGCACACGATCATCGACCGGGCGATCCAGTCCAACATGTACTCGGTGCTGACCGACTGCCCGCACCGGGAGAAGCTGGGTTGGCTGGAGCAGGTCCACCTGGTGTTCGGACCGGTCGCCTTCGGCTACGACGTGGCCGACTACGTCCGCGACCTGGTCCAGGTCATCGCCGAGGCGCAGACCGGGGACGGCCTGGTGCCAAGCGTCGCCCCGGAGTACATCGCCTTCGAGGACGGGTTCCGCGACGACCCGAACTGGGGCGGCGCCATCGTGCTCGCGCCGTGGGCGCTGTACGGCCAGTACGGGGACATCGAGACGGCACGCGAGCACTACCCGGCCATGGTGCGCTACCTCGACTTCCTGGCCGACCGGGCCACCGGCAGCCTGCTCGACCACGGCCTGGGGGACTGGGCGGCGATCGACGAGCGCACCCCGGCCGGGATCACGGCCAGCTTCGGCTACCACCAGGCCGCCTCGGCGCTCGCCCGGATCGCGGCGCTGACCGAGCGTCCCCGCGACGCCGCGCGCTGGGCCGAGCTCACCGACAAGATCGGCGCCGCGTTCAACGCCGCCTACTTCCGTTCCGCGGAGGGCACCTACGGCAGCGGCAGCCAGGCCTGCGACGCGCTCGCCCTCGACCTCGGCGTCGTGCCCGCGGCCAA
>CAVQPP010000415.1:0-6590 GCA_963714445.1 uncultured Actinomycetota bacterium | reverse complement strand
GCGCACTCACCAGATCGGGCAGGTCGTGCCGGGTAAGGTCACCAAGCTGGTGCCGTTCGGCGCGTTCGTGCGGGTGGATGAGGGCATCGAGGGCCTGGTGCACATCAGCGAGCTGGCCGAGCGGCATGTGGAGATCCCCGAGCAGGTCGTGCAGGTCGGCGACGAGATCTTCGTCAAGGTCATCGACATCGACCTGGACCGCCGGCGCATCTCCCTCTCCCTCAAGCAGGCCAACGAGGGCCTGACCGGCGACGCGACCGTGGACCAGTTCGACCCGGCGCTCTACGGCATGACCGCCTCCTACGACACCGAAGGCAACTACGTCTACCCCGACGGCTTCGACCCGGAGACGGGCGAATGGCTCGAGGGCTACGACAGCCAGCGCGACGAGTGGGAGCGCCAGTACGCCGAGGCGCAGGCCCGCTTCGAGCAGCACCAGAAGCAGATCTCCGAGGCCCGCAAGGCCGACGCCGAGGCGGCCGCGGCCGGCGGCGGCGCGCCTTCCGCCCCGGGCGAGGCGGCTCCGTCCAGCTACTCCTCGGCCCCGGCCGAGAACTCCGGCGCCCTGGCCTCTGACGAGGCCCTGGCCGCGCTGCGCGAGAAGCTGGCCGGCGGCCAGAGCTGACGCGCTGATAGCTGAGCGCTAACCGGGCGCCCGGAGACTCCTGAACGGGAGTCTCCGGCCGCCCGTTCCGTTCACGTGTTAGCAAAGCGTGCCGCGTAGGATCGCCCGCATGAGCGAGGAACGCACCGTCATGGTCGGACTGACCGGCGGCATCGGCGCGGGCAAATCCACCGCCGCCAGGCTGCTCGCCGAACGCGGTGCGCTGATCCTCGACGCGGACGTCGCCGCCCGCGAAGTGGTCGCCCCGGGCACCGACGGCCTCGCCGCGATCGTCGCCGAGTTCGGTGACGGGGTCCTCGACCCGGACGGCGCACTGGACCGCGCGGCACTCGCCGCCGTCGTCTTCGCCGATCCGAACCGGCGCGCTGCGCTCAACGCCATCGTTCACCCGCGAGTCCGCAGCCGGATGGCCGATCGTGCAGCCGCCGCACCTGAAGGCTCCGTGGTCGTGCAGGACGTCCCGTTGCTCGTCGAGTCCGGGCTGGCCGGTCTGTTCGAGCTGGTCATCGTCGTGGACGCCGCCGATGACATACGCATCGCTCGCCTAGTACGCGACCGCGGGATGACTGAGGAAGAGGCCAAGGCGCGTATCGAAGCGCAGGCTCCCCGTGAGCAACGCCTTGCCGTGGCCGACGTGGTGTTGAACAACGACGGCACGCCCGAAGAACTTGCCGGCCAAATCGTGGCGCTATGGAACCGAATCGAGGCTCTTGCGCGTACGCCACGTTAGGCAATGGCTTAGGACCGGCATTAGGCCAGACGCCGCAGCGACTCGGGCTGGACGCCGGGGTACGTTGGGGTGGATCAGTCCGGTCCTGATAGCCTCCCCTAGCCGTCTACCGGGCGGGACTTCGGAAAGTAACAGACCGGAGGCCGGGCGTGACGGGATAACCCCATTGATCATCTTGGGAGGGTGACGTGGTAGCGAGCCCCGCGCGGCAGCGGATTCAAAGCACAGCCGCCGCCGACGACGAGGAGACGGTCGCGGCGACCGTGCACGGCAGCGAGACCGAGACCGCAGACAGCCGCCGAGACCGCGACTTCTGAAACCGCGTCTCCTGACGCCCCGTCTGAAATCGGCTCGTCCGAAGATACGGCCATCGCCGCAACCACCCCCCGCAGGCCGAAGGGCGCCGGCAAGCTGCTGCGCGCGATGGTGCGCGAGGCGCGGCCGAAGCAGTGGGTCAAGAACTTCCTGGTGCTCACCGCGCCGCTCGCCGCCGCACGCATCAACGAGGGCAAGGTGCTCGGCTCGGTCGCCATCGCCTTCGGCGCGTTCTGCCTGGCCGCCGCCGCCGTCTACTACGCCAACGACTCGTTGGACGTCGAGGCGGACCGCATGCACCCGAAGAAGAAGTACCGGCCGATCGCCGCCGGGCTCATCCCGATCCCGCTGGCCTGGACCATGGTCGTGGTGCTCTCCGTCGCCGCGATCGGCGTCGCGTTCACGGCCAACGTGGGCACCGCCGTCGTCATCGCCGTGTACCTCGCGATGCACCTCTCTTACAGCGCCTGGTTCAAGCACATCCTCGTGCTCGACCTCGCGCTGGTCGCCGGCGGCTTCCTGCTGCGCGCGATGATCGGCGGCGTGGCCGCGAGCATCCCGCTGTCCCAGTGGTTCCTGCTGACGACCGCCTTCGGCTCGCTGTTCGCGGTGGCCGGCAAGCGGCACTCCGAGATGATCCTGATGGGCGAGGCCGCCGCGACGACCCGCAAGTCGCTGGCCGCGTACTCCGAGTCGTACCTGCGCTTCGTCTGGCAGATGGCCGCCGGGCTGACCATCCTGACCTACGCGCTGTGGGCCTTCAGCCTCGGCCAGAACGCGCACGGGGTGAACTGGCACGAGATCTCGATAGTGCCGTTCTCCTTCCTCTTCCTGCGCTACGCGATGTTCGTGGACGCCGGAAAGGCCGGCGAGCCGGAGGACACCGTCTTCGGCGACCCGGTCATCCTGTCCATCTCGTTGGCCTGGCTGGCCTGCTTCGCGGCGGGAGTCTTCAGTGCGAACTGATCTGGCCACGCTCCGGGGCCGTCGCTCCGCAGCCGTCATTCCCGCCGACGCCACCGACCCACAGCCGCAGGCGCTCAGCGGCTGGGGACGCACCTCGCCCACCGTGGCCGAGGTCGTGCGGCCACGTACCCGTGAGCAGGTCGCCGAGGCGGTAGCCACGGCTGGCTCGCGCGGCGTCATCGCGCGTGGGCTCGGCCGCTCGTACGGCGACCCGGCGCAGAACGCGGGTGGCCGGGTGATCGACCTGACCGGGCTCAACCGCATCCTGTCCGTCGACCTGGACACGGGCCTCGTGACCGCCGAAGGCGGCACGTCCCTGCACGCCCTTATGCGCGCCCTGGTTCCCTTCGGCTACTTCGTACCGGTTACCCCAGGCACGCGGTACGTGACCGTCGGCGGCGCGATCGGTAGCGACATCCACGGCAAGAACCACCACGCGGACGGCTCGTTCACGCAGCACGTCACCGCCATGGACCTGCTGCTCGCCGACGGCACCGTACGTACCCTGACCCCCGACTCTGACTCGGAGCTGTTCTGGGCCACTGCGGGCGGCATGGGTCTGACCGGAGTCGTGCTCTCCGCGACGATCCGGATGGTCCCGATCGAGACCTCGCGGCTGTCGGTCGACACGTTCAAGCTGCCCGACCTCGACACGCTGATGGAGAAGCTGGCCGGCACCGACGCCGACTACCGCTACACCGTCGCGTGGATGGACTGCCTGGCCAAGGGCCCGAAGCTCGGCCGCGCGCTGCTGGACTGCGGCAACTTCGCCACCCTCGACGAACTGCCGGCCAAGTACCGCGCCGAGCCGCTTTCGTTCTCCGCCAAGCCGATGGCCGGCGCGCCCGACGTGTTCCCCTCGGGCCTGCTCAACCGGCGCACCATCGCGCTGGCCAACGAGGTCTGGTATCGCAAGACCCCGACCACCCACCACCACTTGGCCGGCATCGGAGGGTTCTTCCACCCTCTCGACGGCATCCGCGACTGGAACCGGGTCTACGGCAAGTCAGGTTTCCTGCAGTACCAGTTCGTCATCCCGTTCAGCGCCGGACCTGCGCTGCGCCGGATGGTCGAGCGGATCGCGCGCGCGCAGGCGCCGTCGTTCGTCACAGTGCTCAAGCGCTTTGGCAAGGGCTCGCCAGGTTACCTGTCGTTCCCGACCGAGGGCTGGACCCTGGCGCTGGACTTCCCGACCGGAACGCCTAACCTCGACCGGCTGCTTCCGTGGCTCGACGAGCAGGTGCTTTCCGAGGGCGGCCGGGTGTACCTCGCGAAGGACGCACGGTTGGCTGCCTCCGACGTGGCGGCGATGTACCCGCGCCTGGATGACTTCCGTGAGGTTCGTGCCAAGGTGGACCCGCACGGTGTGTTCGTTTCGGACCAGTCCCGCCGACTGGCCCTCTAAGTCCCGCTAAGGAAGCAACAGACATGAAGGACGCGCTCGGTTCGGTGCAGTCGCTGCTGATCCTCGGCGGCACCTCGGACATCGCGCTGGCCACCGCGCGCCGGATGGCCGCCGACAAGACCCGCAGGATCGTGCTGGCCGCCCGGCCCTCCGACCGCCTGGACGCCGCCGCGCAGGACCTGCGCGCGTTCGGCGCCCAGGTCGAGACGGTCGCCTTCGACGCCTCAGACGTCGAGTCGCACGAGAAGGCGCTCGGCGAGGTCTTCGCCGGCGGCGACATCGACGTGGTCTTGCTCGCCTTCGGCGTCCTCGGCGACCAGAGCGCGGACGAGCAGGACCCGGTCGCCGCCGCGCGCGTCGCCCAGACCAACTATGTCGGCGCCGTCGCCTCCGGTCTGGTCTGCGCCAACGCCCTGAAGAAGCAGGGCCACGGCGCGCTGGTGGTCCTCTCCTCGGTGGCCGGCGAGCGCGGCCGTCGCGACAACTTCATCTACGGCTCGACCAAAGCAGGCCTCGACACGTTCGCGCAGGGCCTCGGCGACGCGATGCACGAAAGCGGCGTCCACGTGATGATCGTGCGCCCCGGCTTTGTCGAGACCAAGATGACCGCCGGAATGGAGAAGGCCCCGCTCTCCACCACCCCTGACGCCGTCGCCGACGCGATCATCGCCGGGCTACGCAAGGGTTCGGACATCGTCTGGGTTCCCGGCGCGCTGCGGTTCGTCTTCTCCGGCTTGCGGCACCTGCCCCGCCCGGTTTTCCGCAACGTCGTGAAGCGCCAGCGCTAGCCGCTAAACCAACTCGCTGGGTCGCCTGACCTGGATATTCTCGAGTTATCCACAGCCTAAAGCGAACACGCCCGCGCTTGTCGGCGCGGGCGTCTACCGTTGTAGCCATGACTCGACCGTTGACCGACCTTGAGCGAAAAGTGGCGCCCTTCGAGGTCGTCAGCGACTACACGCCGTCCGGAGACCAGCCCCAAGCGATCTCCGAACTCGAGCGGCGGGTGCGCGCGGGGGAGAAGGACACGGTGCTGCTCGGCGCGACCGGCACCGGAAAGTCCGCGACCACCGCGTGGTTGATCGAGCGGTTGCAGCGGCCGACGCTGGTCATGGCCCCGAACAAGACGCTCGCGGCACAGCTGGCCAACGAGTTCCGCGAACTGCTGCCGAACAACGCGGTCGAGTATTTCGTCTCGTACTACGACTACTACCAGCCCGAGGCGTACATCGCGCAGACCGATACCTATATCGAGAAGGACTCCTCGGTCAACGAGGAAGTCGAGCGCCTGCGCCACTCCGCCACCAGCTCTCTCCTGACTCGGCGCGACGTAGTCGTGGTCGCCTCCGTCTCCTGCATCTACGGCCTGGGCACGCCGCAGGAGTACGTCGACCGGATGATCCGACTGAACGTCGGCGAAGAGTTCGGGCTGGACAAACTCCTCCGCAAGCTCGTCTCGATCCAGTACTCGCGCAACGACCTCGCGTTCACGCGCGGCACCTTCCGCGTGCGCGGCGACACCGTCGAAGTCTTCCCGGTTTACGAGCAGCACCCGGTCCGCATCGAGCTGTTCGGCGACGAAGTCGAGCGCTTGATGACGCTGCATCCGGTCACCGGCGAAGTAATCACCGACGATGACGAGCTCTATATCTTCCCGGCCACGCACTACGTCGCCGGCCCGGAGCGAATGGCCCGAGCCGTCGTCGGCATCGAAGCCGAACTCGCCGAACGGCTCGAAGTCCTCGAACGGCAGGGCAAGCTGCTCGAAGCTCAGCGCCTGCGTATGCGCACGACATACGACCTCGAGATGATGCGCGAAGTCGGCTTCTGCAATGGCATCGAGAACTACTCGCGGCACATTGACGGCCGCGAGCCCGGCAGCGCGCCGAACACCCTGCTGGACTTCTTCCCCGAGGACTTCCTGCTCGTCATCGACGAGTCGCACCAGACCGTCCCGCAAATCGGCGCGATGTACGAGGGCGACTCATCGCGTAAGCGGATCCTGGTAGACCACGGCTTCCGCTTGCCGTCAGCAGTCGACAACCGTCCCCTGCGCTGGGAGGAGTTCGCCGAGCGGATCGGCCAGACCGTCTACCTGTCCGCCACCCCCGGACCGTACGAACTCTCGCAGGCCAGCGGGGTAGTCGAGCAGGTCATCCGCCCCACCGGCCTCATCGACCCGGAAGTCATCATCAAGCCGACACAGGGTCAGATCGACGACCTGCTGCACGAGATCCGGCTGCGCGCCGAGCGGAATGAGCGTGTCCTGGTCACCACGCTCACCAAGAAGATGTCCGAGGACCTGACGGACTATCTCCTGGAGCTGGGCGTCAAGGTCCGCTACCTCCACTCGGACATCGACACGCTGCGCCGAGTCGAGCTGCTGCGCGAACTGCGCCTAGGCGTCTTCGACGTGCTGATCGGCATCAACCTGCTGCGCGAAGGCCTAGACCTCCCCGAGGTCTCGCTCGTGGCGATCCTCGACGCCGATAAGGAGGGCTTCCTGCGCAGCGGCACCTCGCTGATCCAGACCATCGGCCGCGCGGCGC
>CAVQPP010000414.1:0-5656 GCA_963714445.1 uncultured Actinomycetota bacterium | reverse complement strand
CGGTGCGGTCTACCTGCGCTGCCCGTACACGCTCACCGACTACTTCGGCCTGATCGTCTCCTCGATCGCCGAGACGCTGGAACTGCACGGCAGATCCCTGATCCTCGAACGCCGGCGAAGCCGCCCAGCGCGAGACCGTGCTGCCCACGCTGCCGAGCCGCCCCGGCGTCGGCGGCGCGATCGTGATCCTGCCGCCCGAGCCCAGCGACCAACTCGTCGCGCTGCGCGCCAGAGGCTTTCCCTTCGTAGTCGTCGACCCGCGCACCACGCCGCCGCGCGACGTCGCGTCGGTGTCGGCAGCGCACTTCGCCGGGGCGCGCAGCCTCACCCACCACCTGGTCCAGCTCGGCCACCGACGCATAGGCGTCATCGCCGGACCGCACAACTGGCTTAGCCCGGGGAAGCCCGCCTGGCCGGTCACGCCGCCGCACTCGCCAGCGCCGGAGTACTCCCCCGACCGAGCACTTTACGGCGCCAAGGCGAACCAACGACACAACTCGGCTACCGCGCGGCCTGTGATGTACTACAGACCTCCCAGAACTACCTACCGCCCTCGTCTGCTTCAATGACAAGACCGCAGTCGGCGCGCTGACCGCCGCAGCCGAACGAGGCCTGCGCGTGCCGACCGACCTGTCCGTCTCAGGCTTCGACGACATCGATCTAGCGCAGGCCACCGGCCAACCCGCAGCTGACGACTGTCCGCCAACCCCTCGAAGAGATGGGCCGAATGGCCGTCAGCCTCCTGATCCGCCTCCTCGACGGCCACCGAGTCGACGCCCTGCACGTCGAACTCGCCACCGAACTCGTCGTACGCGGCTCGACCGGCCCGGTCCCAGCCCCAGCCCCAGCTACGACATCGACCCCATAACTCCCCATAACCGCGCCAACTCAACGACCGTCAGCTAGACTCACTAACGACTCCACATCACGTCTCGGGCGACGTTCCATCACGCTGCATGCCAGCTATCGCGGAGGGCTTGAGCAGGCGCGCTTCGTCACGGGGAGGATCGTCGCCGCCGAGTGTGCGAGTTCTGCGCCAAGTACGTCGGCCTGCTCGACGGCCACCGGGACGTGCTAGCCGCCTTCCAGATCGACTCCCTCTCGGCGCGCGAGCGCGAAGTCTTCATGCTGCTCGGCCTCGGACTGTCCAACGCGGACCTCGTCGCGCAGCTTCAGGTAACCGAGCGCACCGTGAAGGCGCACGTCTCGCGAATCATGGGCAAACTCGGGCTGTCGCGGACCAAGGTCACCGCGATCGCAGCGCTCTACCTCGCCGAAATGTGTACCGCAGTACATCGTCCGAGGCGCCTTCGAATGCTGAACTGAACATCGTTCACGTACTTCCACCACAAAGAGCGCCTGAGGCGCTCTACCCACACCGTACCCGCACACGGTCCGGCTGCGCCGTGGTACGAGATTTCCACACCTCGCAACGGCTGACCACGGAACGCCGCCGGATGTCACCGCGCCTACCCACCCCGCGGCGCGGGAGTCGCAGGCCATACCCACTGGCCCCTACTCAAGGACGGTTATCCGTGGTCGATGACGTACGGTCGGGCGCGCCCACAGCGCCCGCCGCTGGAAAGGGAAAGGTCGGCAGACGCGCGGTGCTCGCCGGCAGCGTCGGCGCGAGCGTGCTCGTCGCCCTCCCCGACGTGCTCGCCGCGGCTCCCGCGCGGGCCGCAGTCGTCCCGGACCCAGGCTCAGGCTCCGTATCCGCACCGGCACCAGTCTCAGCACCCGCATCCACCGCTACCCCCGCGCACTTCTTCCTCTACGGCGCACCCGGACCAACCGCCACGCCGAAGCTGCAAGGCTGGCGCCCACCGGCGAGCCGTACCGCCGCCCCCGCCGCACCGTTCGTCGTCGGCTCCGGCATCGCGGCCCGGCCGGCACGTTCGGCCGACGGCGCGACCGTCGCGTTCCCGACGGTCACCACCGCACCCTCCGGCGCCACGGTGACGCTCGCGCTCGTCAACACCGCCACCGCAGCAGTCGAGACCAGCCCCGGACTGCGCCTCCCCCACGTCCCGCAGGACGCTTCCGTCCTAGTGCGCCCGGTCTTCGCCCCCGGCACCACGACAATCGCCCTCGTCATCGCCATCACCACCCCCACCAACTGGACGACCTTCCGCAAGGTCTCAGCCGACGGCGCCGCCGCGACAGTCCCCACCGCAACGTGGACCACGCACCACGTCCTCGCCTACCTAGACCGCTCCACCGGCACCTTCACAGGCCCCTTTGACCTGGCCGACGCGCCGTCCCTCGCCTGGACCGACGCGGTCGCCGACTCGCAGAACCTTTACCTGTGGACGATGCGCGAGCCGGCCGTCTCCGTCGGCACGAAGCAGAAGCCGCTGCCCGCCCCGCCGCCCCGGTTGCTGACCTTCCCGCTCGGCTCGGGCCGTCCGGTGCGCGCGACGCGCTCGGCCGGAGCGTGGCCGAACGGCGCGACCGGCCTGATGCTGTCGACCGGCGAAGTCGCGCGCGTCGCCGAGGGCCGCGACCTCGAGGTCTACTCGCCGCGCACTAACGCCAGCACTCGCTTCAGGTTCGCCGAATTCCAGCGTGAGTCGGCGCGCGCCGGTGCGACGACCGTGCACCCGAGGCCGGACGGCACACTCGTCATGGCGAATGCGGCGTTCGGCCGTGCCATCGTCGTCGATCCGGCAACGTCGTTCCGGACCGCGTCAATGGTCGAGTACGCCAAGCCCAAGATCGCGATCGGCGGCCCCGACGCCAAGACGGCGCTCTCGCCCGACGGGACCATCCTCTACACGCTCGGCCCGGCGAACGGCGCGGGCGGCCTGAGTGCCTACGACCTCGCGACCGGCGAGCTGGTCGCCGCGTACGGCGCGGGCGCGCACTACTCCGGCGTCTACCAGCTGCCGAGCGGCGCGCTGATGGCCGTCGTCGGCACCGAGTCGGGCTCGCAGCTCGGCTTCTTCTCCCCGTCGCTCGCTCAGCTCGGCGCGAGCAGCACCGACATGTACGTGGCGGAGGTGTTCTGAAATGGCCGGATTCGACACCGCCAGCACGGTGCAGAACCAGGTCCCGGTGGCGATCAACGAGTGGGGTGCGCCCGCGTTCTGGGTGCGGTACTTCAACCCCTGCTACTTCACCTCACTCAGCTCCGACGCGGTCAGCGAGTGCGACGCGATCTGGAACGGCAACAGCGGCTCGCCGCACCTCGGCGCGGTGACCACCCCGACCCAGTCGCGCCTCAACGGCACCAGCGCGGAGGGCCAGGCGGACGCGCAGACCTTCGTCAGCGCGCTGATCAGCACGTACACCTCCGTCGGCCCGCTGCAGCTGCCCAGCAACGGCACGCTGTTCTGCTGGCTCGACCAGGAGGCGTCGACGTCGCTGAGCCTGGGCTACTGGAACGGCTGGGCCGGCTACCTGAACGGCTACGCGTACGCCGGCGGCCACCCCTTCCACGCCGCGCTGTACTGCAACCCGTTCGCGGCCCCGCCGAACTGCACGGTCATCGGCGCAGGCGGCGCGGCCAAGTGCTACGCGGTCTGGTCCAGCGAGCCGCTGAAGTGTGGCAACAGCTTGGCCAACCCGCCGGCCTGGGCAGCCGAATCGTGCGGCGGCTTCGAGACGTACCTCTGGCAGTACTGGGACGAGGACATCTGCGCCAGCACGAGCGCGAATGTAGACCTCGATCTCGGACACCCGAGCACGTCGTACAGCAACTACTGCTTCTACCTCAGTTCAAAGCCGTAGTTCACGCCGTAGGCGAAGCGGAGGAGGCGGGAGAATGCGACGAGGCCTGACGCTATGTCGGCGAGCGATCGTGACAGCGGCAACGGTGCTACCGCCCATTCTCGCCGCCGCCGGATGTGCGAGCACTGAGAACCAGGCATCCGGCACCCCCGCCTCCTCCCACTCGACGCCGACATCACCATCCCCATCGACGGCCGCACCCTGCCGGACCAGCGAGCTGAAGATCGAGCTCGGTCCCGGCGCAGTCGCGGCCGGCACGTGGGCGACACTCCTGGAATTCACGAACGCCGGCAACGCCTCGTGCACCATGACCGGCTGGCCGGCAGTCGCCGGGATCACGTCGTCCGGCACCACGTCACCCGCAACCAACCGCTCCGACGCGATGGACGGCCTCAACACAACAGGCACGCCGCACGTAACGCTCCAGCCAGGCGGCAAAGCAGGCATCGACATATCGGGCACTGACAACTCGGCTGGCGGTGGATCCTGTTCCCCGCCCTACGGGAAGCTGCGCGTATCAGCCCCCGGCGACTCAACCTCGGTGACGGTCCCCGCGACCACGTCCGCGCTCTCCGGCGGCCTGCCAAGCTGTGCCCCATTAACCGCGTCGCCGGTCCATCCGCTCTCCGACTTCTCCTTCAACGGACAGTGAGCCGATGCCAACGCTGTCGCTGATCCTCACTGGCACCGTCCTGGCCAGCGGCGTATTGCTGCTCCTTTCCGGCGCGACCAAGCTCTCTCGGACGTCCAACGACTCCGCGATCCGCGCCGCGCTGCGCGTCAGCCCCCACCGATGGCGTCAGATCGAGACGGTCGCTGGCGTCATCGAGGCCGCAACCGGTACAGCCGTGTGCCTAGCCATATTCATCGGCTTCCATCCAGCCATCGCAGGCACACCACTAGCCGCGCTCGGCGCGATCTTCAGCGGACTTCTCACCTACACGCGTCGCGCAAAGGTATCCGGAAGCTGCTCATGCGTGCGCCCCTCAAAGAACGCAGACGCAGCGATCACCTGGCCGGTCCAAGCACGCGCAGCATGGCTCCTAACCGCTGGCGTCATCCAGTCGCTGATCCATCTCCCGCGACCAACGCCAACGATCGGCGACGGCATCGTCGTTAGCCTCGTCGCCTTCAGCACCCTCACACTCATGCTCGCAGCCGAGGGACCGTGGCACATCACGACTTGCCGCCTCCGCATCCCACTCGGCCCGCGCACAACTCTCAAAGCGCTGATGACACACGGCGTCTTCGAGTCGATGGTCAACTCCGTCGGCCCCTTCACCGAGGGCTTCGCCTACCACCGAGACGGATGCGTCGAAGAGTTCGTCTTCACCTCCAACCCACGGCCAGGCCGCGCCGACCGGGCCGTCGCCTTCCGGGTAAGCCGCACGCCTCACGGCGCCAACGGCCTCGCCGTCGAAGCTCGAATCGAGACTAGATCTCCGTCAGAGCGAGCTGCAGAGACTGTCCAACGCGTCGCCATCTGACCCGAGTCGGCCGCGGCGTCCGTGAACTCGCTGAGCTGGCTGGTGTCGCCCTTCTCGATGGCTTGCAGCCCGGTCAGCACGGTGTTGATGTCCGTGTCCATGGCCTGGATCTTGTCCTTGACCCACTGGTGCTGAGCCTGCCCGAGCGCGGAGTCCAGCGCCGTCTTGATGCCCTGCACGTCGTTCGTGAACGCAGCCGAGGTCCGACCGCATCGCGGTCTGGTCGGAGCTGGTCTCGTCCGCGCTGAGCTTGGACTCGTCGGCCTGGATCTTGCTGAGCATGGACCGGAACGAGGCCTCCGCGGAGGTGCAGCCCGGGTCGGACAATCCGCACCTGCAGCCTGCCGATGCTGCCGTAGTCGGTAGCGTGGATGGCGAGCACGATGAACAGCACCGCCAGCCCGGTCCACGTCACGCCGAACACGATCCCGGTGATC
>CAVQPP010000413.1:0-8833 GCA_963714445.1 uncultured Actinomycetota bacterium | reverse complement strand
GGAGCTGTCCTGGGAGGCGTACCGGGACACCGTCATCGAGCAGTGCGAGCAGGGCGTGGACTACATGACCGTGCACGCCGGCGTCCGGCGCGACTTCGTGCCGCTGACCGCGCGCCGCAAGACCGGCATCGTCTCGCGCGGCGGCTCGATCCTGGCCGCCTGGATGATGGCGCACGGCCGGGAGAACTTCCTCTACGAGCACTTCGAAGACCTGACCGACATCCTGCGCGAGTACGACGTGACGTACTCCCTCGGCGACGGTCTGCGCCCCGGCTCCATCTACGACGCGAACGACGAGGCGCAGCTCGCCGAGTTGCGCACGCTCGGCGAACTCGGCCGGATATCCCGCGAGCGTGACGTCCAGGTGATGATCGAAGGCCCCGGACACGTGCCGATGAACAAGATCCGGGAGAACGTCGATCTGCAGAAGGAGCTGTGCGACGACGCGCCCTTCTACACCCTCGGCCCGCTGACCACCGACATCGCTCCCGGATACGACCACATCACCTCGGCCATCGGCGCGGCGATGATCGGCTGGTTCGGTACCGCGATGCTCTGCTACGTCACCCCGAAGGAGCACTTGGGCCTGCCGGACTTGGAAGACGTCAAGCAGGGCATGATCGCCTACAAGATCGCCGCGCACGCCGCCGACCTGGCCAAGGGTCACCCGGGCGCGCAGGCCTGGGACGACGCCCTGTCCGACGCACGGTTCGAGTTCCGTTGGGAGGACCAGTTCAACCTGGCGCTCGACCCGGCCACGGCGCGCTCGTTCCACGACGAATTGCTGCCGGCCGCCCCGGCCAAGCAGGCACACTTCTGCTCGATGTGCGGCCCGCACTTCTGCTCGATGAAGATCACCCACGAGATCCGTAACGCCGCGCGGGCTGCGGAAGCCGTGGAATCCGCTCCTGCGGTAGTGGGTTGAGCCGTCGGTTGACCGGCCGGATGAGTGGTCGGCTGAATCGAGGTTAGGCAAGACTGTTGCCGTGCATGAAGACGCAGCAGCGGAACGGCAACGGCTGAAGGCGGCGGACGACGGCGCGGAGCCCTGGCACGAATGGGGCCCGTACCTGTCGGAGCGCGCGTGGGGCACGGTCCGGGAGGACTACAGCGCGGACGGTAACGCGTGGACGTACTTCCCGTTCGAGCACGCGCGCTCCCGCGCCTACCGCTGGAGCGAGGACGGCATGGCCGGGCTGTGCAACCTCAACCAGGACTGGTGCTTCGCGCTGGCGTTCTGGAACGAGCGCGACCCGATCCTCAAGGAGCGCGCGTTCGGCCTGACCAACGCCGAGGGCAACCACGGCGAGGACGCCAAGGACTACTGGTGGTACGAGGACGCCACGCCGACCGCCTCCTGGCTGCGCTGGCGCTACCACTACCCGCAGCGCGAGTTCCCGTATCAACAGCTGCGTGAAGCGAACGCGGCGCGCGGCAAGGACGAGACCGAATACGAGCTCATCGACACCGGTGTCTTCACCGATGACCGGTACTTCATCATCACCGCCGACTACGCGAAGTCGGCGCCCGAGACGTACGCGCTGCGCATCACCGTCGAGAACGCCGGGCCGAATACCGCCACGCTGCACGTCCTGCCGCACCTGTGGCTGCGCGACATGTGGTCCTGGGGCCAGGCGCCCGACATCGAGGACATCGTCGACACGGACGCCCTGCTCGTGCGCGGCGAGCCGGGACGGCTGACCGCCACGCACCCGCACACCGGGAGCGTCACACTGTTCGACGCATCCGGGGAGACTCCGCAGCCGCTGCTGTGCGACAACGAGACCAACGCCGAGCGGCTGTACGGCTCAGAGAACCGCACCGAATATCCGAAGGACGGCATCGGCGATCACGTCGTGACCGGCGCGCCGGCGGTCAACCCGTCGAACACGGGCACCAAGGGCGCGCTGCACTACGTGCTCGAACTCGGTCCCGGTGAGCGGCGTGAAATCGACCTCTGGCTCACCGCGTCGGTTGACGCTGTTCCCGATAACGAGCCCATGCCTGATGACCACGCGCAGGTCCTGGCAGACCGCGAGCGCGAGGCCGACGAGTTCTACGCGTCGTGCAATGGTGTTGGATCGACTGCCGCGGAGTTGACTGACGAAGACGCGCGCATCATGCGGCAGGCATATGCCGGCCTGATCTGGTCCAAGCAGTTCTACCACTACGACGTGCACCGTTGGGTGCGCGGCGATCCGGCGCAGCCGCTGCCGCCCGACCACCGCGCGCACGACCGCAACGCCGGCCTGGCAGCACTTCTGGGCGCGCGACGTGCTGCTGATGCCCGATCCCTGGGAGTACCCGTGGTTCGCCGCCTGGGACCTGGCGTTCCACTGCGTCGCGCTGGCCGGGATCGACCCGGGCGAGGCGAAGCGGCAGCTGTCCACCTTCCTCACCCAGCGCTATCAGCACCCGAACGGCCAGTTCCCGGCCTATGAGTGGGACTTCGACGACGTCAACCCGCCGGTGATGGCCTGGGCCGCGCTGCGGGTGCACCGAGCGGCCGGCGGCGACTTCGAGTTCCTGAAAGCCGCCTTCCACAAGCTGCTGCTGAACTTCACCTTCTGGGTCAACCGCGAGGACGAGGGCCAGGACAACATCTTCGAGGGCGGATTCCTCGGCCTGGACAACATCGGGGTCTTCGACCGCTCGAAGCTGCCGGTGGAAGGCGTGCTCGAACAGTCCGACGCCACCGGCTGGATGGCCTTCTACTGCCTGTACATGCTGGAAATCGCCGTCGAGCTCGCCCCGCACGAGCGCATCTACGAGGACATGGCCTGCAAGTTCGCCGAGCACTACGCGTACATCGCGGTGGCGATCAACGACCGCGGGCTCTGGGACGAGCAGGACGGCTTCTACTACGACCGGCTGCGCCGTGACGGCGACGAGCCGGTGGTGATGCGCGTGCGTTCCATGGTCGGCGCGATCCCGCTGGTGGCCGCGATCGCCGTGGACGCCGAGACGCTCAAGCGCCTGCCCGGTTTCTCCGCGCACCTGGCGGAGTTCACCACCCGGCGGCCCGAGTATCTGCGCTCGATCACCCGGCCGCACGCCGCCGGCGGGATGGTTTTCTCGTTGGCGGACGACGTGCAGGCGGCTCGCATTCTGCAGCGGCTGAGCGACCCGGAGGAGTTCTTCTCCCCGCACGGCCTGCGTTCACTTTCCCGCTTCCACCTCGAGCACCCGTTCTCCGTCGACCTCGGTGGCTACCTGGCGAGCGTGGACTACGAACCCGGCGAATCGCGGTCCGGCATGTTCGGCGGCAACTCCAACTGGCGCGGACCGGTCTGGATGCCGCTCAACTACCTTGTGCTCGAGGCGATCTGCCGCGTCGGGCCAGCGCTGGCCAGCACGCACCACCCGATCTCCGGCGTACCGCGCGTCGACCGGGCCGGTTTCGCGGAGGAACTGCGGCAGCGGCTGATCGGCCTTTTCCGGGTGGATGCCGACGGACGCCGTCCAGTCCTCGGCGGCAGCGATACGACTGGCGGCGCGACTGGCGCGACTGGAGAATCAGACATCTTGCAGTCGGACCCGCGCTGGCGGGACCGTCCGTGGTTCTTCGAGTACTTCCACGGGGAGACCGGCAAGGGCCTCGGAGCTGCGCACCAGACGGGGTGGACCGCCTTGATCGCTTCACTGATTCGTAATCCGACGTTGGGTTTTCCGCCACGCTGACCTGGGCATGTTCCCGACGGAAGGGTGGGCAAGAGGCGCACTGGAGTAAAGACAGCGCTCGAAGGCGCACTTCGGCGGCACTGTGTCCAATCAGAAACCGTGTCCGACCAATACTGTGTCCGATCACATCATGTTCGCTGATAACGTTTTCCGCGTTTTGGCGAATCGGGGACGGTCGCAATTTTGACGAAGCAGACTCAAGAGCGCATCGACGGCCGAGGCCACACCGTCAGGGAACTGTTCACCGGCCGACGGTACGGGCTCGAACATTACCAGCGGGAGTACGACTGGACGCGCACGCACGTCGGTGACCTGCTGCATGACCTGTCCGAGCGGTTCCTCGAACAGTGGCGGCCCGATCACGACCGCGAGGACGTGGCCGGATATCGGTCGTACTTCCTCGGACCGTTCGTCACGTATCCGGCCCCTGGCATCTCGTACCTGGTAGACGGCCAGCAGCGGTTCACCACGCTGCTCCTGCTGCTGATCCATCTGCGGCACCGGCTCACCGACCAGGAGGACCACGCCGCCGCGGCAGTGCTCGACAACATGATCTGCACCGTGCAGTACGGCGTGCCGACCTTCACAGTGCACGTCGACGAGCGCGAGCCCGCGTTGCGCGCGCTGCGTGCCGGTCGCGACTTCCCGGTCACCGAGCTGACGCCGATCGCGGTGCGCACCATCACCCAGCGCTACCGCGAACTCGTCGAGGACTTCCCAGCCGCGCTGCGCGGCGAGGCGCTGCCGTTCTTCGTGGACTGGCTGCTCGAGCGGGTGTTCCTGGTCGAGATAACCGCGCGGGACCGCGACCACGGCTGGGAGATCTTCGAGTCGATGAACGACCGGGGCGCTCGGCTGACCCCGCTCGACCTGCTCAAGTCCTTCCTGCTGTCGCGCGCGGACAAGGACCACAGCGCGCTGAACGCGATCTGGCGGCGCACCATGTCGCAGCTCGCGGTCACCGACGACCAGGCGCCCGGCGACTTCATCAAGACCGTGCTGGCCGCGCGTTACGCGCCGGCCGATCCGGCAACGGCCGAACGCATCTCCACCGCCTTCCACGAGTGGGTGCGTCAGAACACGGACGCGGTCGGTCTGGTGCGTCCGCGCGACTATCGCGTCTTCATCCGCGAGACCATCAGGCCTCTGGCGGACCGCTACCGCGCGCTCGTCGAGGCGTGCGCGGCGCCGGTCAAGGGCCTGGAGCCGCTGTTCT
The DNA here is from genome assembly GCA_963714445.1 of uncultured Actinomycetota bacterium. Classification (GTDB taxonomy): domain Bacteria; phylum Actinomycetota; class Actinomycetes; order Streptomycetales; family Catenulisporaceae; genus Actinocrinis. Next base: position 3,936 of record CAVQPP010000413.1, on the reverse strand, counting down.
ACAACGCGGCCAACGGCTTCGCATCGCACCAGCTCACGCTGATCATGGCCGCGATCGGCCCGACCGACACGGACTCGGTCTTCCGCGAGAAGGCACGCCTTGTCGCCGCGTTCTGCGATCTGCTGCTCGCGCGCCGGATGGTCAACTACGCGGCACTCCAGTCTGGTGATCTGGCCCGGCAAGTCGGCGCGTTGATAGAGCCGCTGCGTGCGACACAGAGCCTTGACGCGGTGCGCGCACTGCTGACCAACGAGGTGTCCGGGCTCGAACACGACTTCGCCGGCCTGGAGACGTTCGGTCTGCGCTCGGACAACCGCAAGCAGGTGCGCTATCTGCTGGCGCGGATGACGGCGTGGGTCGAGACGCAGTGCGGGCAGCCGGACCTGATCTTCGACTACCTCGGGTTCGGGCCGAGCGGCCGGCCGTACGAGATCGAACACATCTGGGCCGACCACTTCGGCCCGTACGCCGAGGAAGTCGGCACGCCCGAACGTTTCCGCGTCGTACGCAACCGCTTCGGCGCGCTGCTGTTGCTGCCTAAGGAGATCAACGCGGCGTTCCGCGACGACCCGTACTCGCTGAAGGCCGAGCACTACCGCGCGCAGAACCTGCTCGCGCGTTCGCTGCACCCGCTGTGCTACGAGCGGAATCCGTCGTTCCGTCGCTTCATGCTGCGTAACGGACTCGCCGACTACTTCCGCGCATACCCGCACACCTTCGGGATTACGTCGATCACCGAGCGCCAGCGGCTTTACCGCGCGATCTGCGAGCGGATCTGGGATCCGATCAAGCTTGGGCTCGTCCCGGCCGCTCCGGCTGTCGAGCCGCAGAACGCTTAGCCACGGAACGCTTAGGGCGCTTCCCTCGGCACCGACGGCAATATGCTCACCAGGCACGGGCCACCGAGGAACACTCCGGTGTCCAGGTTGACCGCGTAGCCCCCGGCGTACACCAGCGGACCGGTCACCGCCTTCGGCTCGATGCCGAGCAGCAGCGGGATCGGCGAGTGGCCGTGCACGACTTGCCTCGCGCCGAGGGTGCGCAGGAACTCGCGGGCCGCCTTCCCGTCGTCCGACGCGAAGGCGAAGCGCTTGGTCATCAGATGTGTGAGGCGGTCGATCTCCTCGACGTCCACCGGGTCGCTCAGCAGCCGCGCGATGCCAGCGTTGATCGCCGCTACCGACTCACCGAACTCGAGATAGCCGACGGTGTCCGCGTGCATCAGCAGGTGGTCGCCGACGCGCGTCATAGCCGGCAGATGCGCGATCCAGCGCAGGTGCTCCTCGGTCAGCCGACTCGAATCGGTGTCCTGACCCCCGTTGCCGAGCCAGCGCTCCCGAAACAACGCGTGCGCCTCGTCGTCGCCGTCGTGCTGCACTAAGCGCAGCCGGCGTCCGCTGGGCAGGTGCGCGGCGAGCAGCATCAGTTCGTGGTTGCCCAGCAGGCAGCCCACTTCGCCGCCGCGATCGGCCGCCTGAGCCTGCAACGACATCACCAGATCGAGCACGCCGATGCCGTCCGGGCCGCGGTCGGTCAGGTCCCCCAGGAACCACAGCCGGCTGTCCCCGCCGATCCAGCGTTCCCGCTCGTCGATGAAGCCGGCGCGGTACAGCGCCTCGCGCAGCGGGCCCACGCAGCCGTGCACGTCGCCCACCACGGCCACCGATTCGGACAGGTCAACCATGAGATGTGAGGGTAGTGGTCAGGAGCGGTCTTCCGGTATACCTGCCGCGTGTCGCCTTAGGGCGCTAACGTGCTGTGAAGGGTTTCGGCGCCGCGCGCAATGACGCGCGGGACGGCGTCGGCGATCCCTGTGCCCTGAGGAGGTTGCCGATGGCCGTACTCGGCCGAGCGGCGCGACAGGAGGGTCCGCCACGAGCGGGCCAGAGCCTGCAAGCCGCCTATACGCAGCGGTACAACGCGTGGCTTACCGCGCGCCGCCGTACTGCGTCCCTCTCCGCCCTGTGGTGGGGCCCTGCCATCGCGGCCATCGCGATCGTCGCCGGGGTTTCAACGCAGTACCCGTTCTTCGGCGTGCTGTACTTCGTCCTGGCGACGGCCGCGGTGCTGGACGTGTTGTTCCGCAAGCCGGATTCCCTCACCAAGATCAAGGCGCGCGCGTCCGCCGAGTCGGATACCGGCAAGGCGTTGCGCGCCATCCAGATTCGCGGCCAGGCGACCGTGCTGCACGACCGGATGTTCATCGGGACCGCCGACCGGTTCGAGGTCGAACACCTGGTGCTCTCGCCGCGCGGCGCGTTCCTCATCGAGACCAAGCGGTGGAGCGGCGTGAAGATGCTCGGCGCGATGTTCTACGTCGGCCACCAGGACCAGTCGCCGCTGTTCAAGAACCTGGTCGAGCGGGCCCAGGTGCTCGGCGAGGTGCTGACCAGAGCGGCCTCGCGGGATGAGGAGGTCGGCATCGTGACGGTGCTGCCGGTGCTCGTCGTGCACACCGACGAGTTGCCCGGCACGCCCCGCAACATGCTCGGCGTGACCGTGGTTCTCCCGCCGCAACTCGCGCCGGTGCTACGCAGCTCGGACCCGCGCTGGTCGCCTTCGGCAGTGCAGAGCCTGGCCTCGGCGGCCGAACTGCTGCTAGTCAGCAAGCAATCCGCCGGCGCCCAGATCTGACGCTTCGGCCAGGGGCCCGGCCAAGGACTCCGTCTCCCAGCGTTCTTCGATCCGGCCGAACTTCCACACGGCCAGCGCCACGACCCACGTCGCGATGAAGAGCCCGACGATGACGAAGCCGACCGTGTTGAGGTTCAGCCCGGCGACCCAGGTCCAGAACGCCCCGGTGAAGTTGAGCTGCTGCGCGAGCAGGCCCAGCAGCTCGACGGTGCCCACGATAAGGGCCACGGCCACGGACAGCCCGGTGATCGTCAGGTTGTAGTACACCTTGCGCACCGGGTTCGCGAAGGCCCAGCCGTAGGCGAAGTTCATGAACGAGCCGTCGATCGTGTCCAGCAGGCTCATCCCTGCGGCGAACAGCACCGGCAGCGAGAGGATCGCGTACCACGGCAGCCCGGCCAGCGCCGTGGACGAGGCGAGCACCAGGAACGCGACCTCGGTGGCGGTGTCGAAGCCGAGGCCGAACAACAGCCCGACCGGATACATCTGCCACGGCTTGCGGATCCCCCGCATCACCCGGCCGAGGATCCGATTGAGCAGACCGCGGTTGTTCAAGTGCTCCTCAAGCTGCGCCTCGTCGAACTCGCCGCGGCGCATCGAGCGGAAGACCTTGAGGATGCCCCAGAGGATCACCATGTTCACCGCGGCGATCACGTACAGGAAGCCGCCGGAGACCGACGTGCCGATCACCCCGGCGTAGTGTTGCAGCGGCGAGTTGTCGTCCTTCACCGGCCCGACGAGCGCCTTCACGCCGAGCGAGAGCAGCAGCGCGAGCCCGAACACGATGCTGGAGTGGCCGAGTGAGAACCAGAAGCCGACCGACAGCGGGCGCTTTCCTTCCGACATCAGCTTGCGTGTGGTGTTGTCGATCGCGGCTATGTGGTCGGCGTCGAAAGCGTGGCGCATGCCGAGCGTATAAGCGGTCAACCCGGTGCCAACGCCGAACGCGGTGCTGCCGAGGGAGTAGTGGTGTGACGCGACGGATGCGACGATGCCCCAGCCGACGATGTGCAGCAGCAGGATGAAGCCGCCCATGCCGGAGAGCCGGTACCACTCGCCGGGACGCAACGCGCTGCGGACTCGGGCGACGGTGATCGTCTGCGTCATGGGTCCACTATTGCAAACTATTCGCATCTGCGGCTAGTAGGCACTTTGCGCGGTCGTCCCGTGACCGTGCACCGGCCACGACGTACGCTGAGCCACGGGACTCCGGAAACAACGACGTCGTCGGAGAAGGCGGATAGCAGTGACTGAATCTGTGGTTACGGACACAGCGGTAACCAGCTCGAGCGCAGGACCGAA
>CAVQPP010000412.1:0-13589 GCA_963714445.1 uncultured Actinomycetota bacterium | reverse complement strand
GCCGTTTGTTGCTCCGTTGTCGTCGTCGTCGTCGTTGAAAACCATGTTCCCAGATGGCACCGACAGCCAGCAGGTCAATTTCCCCGCGCGCTCCCCGCGCTCGCTCGGCACGGTTCGCCATCAGGCGATTGGCACGGCGCTAATTGGGGGCTGTGTTGTCACAGGGCCGTTACCGTGCCCGCCTCCCGGTTAGGGCATCGAAACGCGATAGTGTCTGGGCCGACGGGCGAGAGCGCGGACGGCAAACAGCGCGAAGGGACGGATCCCAAGGTGTCGGCAGGGGCAGTCGTCGGACTGGTATTCGCGATCTTCTTCGCGGTCGGGGTCATCTTCCTGTGCTTCGTCCTCCTGCGGCTCGCCGGGGTCCTCAAGGAGGCCCGCAAGCTGGTCGCCGGGATCACCGACCAGACCATCCCGCTGCTCGGCGAGGTCAACACCACGGTGGCGACCACCAACCAGCAGCTGAGCCGGGTGGACACGATCACCGAGAACGTGGCCAACGTCTCCGGTAACGCATCGGCGCTCGCCTCAACGTTCTCTGCGACTGTCGGTGGCCCGATGATCAAGGCGGCTGCCTTCTCCTACGGCGTACGCACCGCGCTGGCCAACCGGCGCAAGGCCGAGGTCGAGAAGCGAGTGCGCGCGGAACTGAAGGCCGAGCGCAAGGCCAAGAAGGACTAGGGGACGCGCGCGATGACTAAGCGTTTGTTCTGGATCGCGCTCGGCGCGACGGTAGGCGTCCTCGTCGTCACTAAGGCTTCCAAAACGCTGCGTAAGTTCAGCCCCTCCGGTATCGCGGAGGGCGCGAGCGGAATCCCCGGCGCGATTACCGGGCGGCTGCAGGACTTCGCGGACGACGTACGCAATGCGGCGGCCGAGCGCGAGTTCGAGCTCTACCGGGTGCTCGGGGTCGACGTGAAGGACCCGGAAGAGCCGCAGGGCTAAGCAGCCCCGGTCAAAAAGGAACGGATCTCGGTCCGGCTCCTGAGACAATGGACGCCACTGCCCGGCGCGGTGCCGGGCAGCAGTGTTTACCGCCTGTTGTGTTGACCGACCGTGTTTGCCGACAGTTCTTCCGAGAGGCATTGGACCGATGGACTCCGCAGAAATCCGCCGTCGCTGGCTCGACTTCTTCGTCAAGCGCGGACACGCCGAGATCCCGTCCGCCTCGCTGATCGCCTCCGACCCGACGCTGCTGCTGGTCAACGCTGGCATGGTGCCGTTCAAGCCGTACTTCCTCGGCCAGGAGACGCCGCCCGCGCCGCGTGCCACCTCGGTGCAGAAGTGTGTGCGCACCCTGGACATCGACGAGGTCGGCAAGACGACCCGGCACGGCTCGTTCTTCCAGATGTGCGGCAACTTCTCCTTCGGCGATTACTTCAAGGAAGGCGCCATCACCTACGCCTGGGAGCTGATCACCTCCTCGGTCGCGCAGGGCGGCTACGGCCTCGACGGCGATCGGATCTGGCCGACCGTCTACCAGGACGACGACGAGGCGTACGGGATCTGGCACGACAAGATCGGCGTGCCCGACTCCCGGATCCAGCGCCTGGGCATGGAGGAGAACTACTGGTCGATGGGCGTGCCCGGACCCTGCGGCCCCTGCTCCGAGCTGAACTACGACCGCGGCCCGGCGTACGGCGCCGAAGGCGGTCCGGCGGTCAACGGCGAGCGTTACCTGGAGATCTGGAACCTGGTCTTCATGCAGTACGAGCGCGGCGCGGGCACCGGCAAGACCGACTTCCCGATCCTCGGCGAGCTGCCCAAGAAGAACATCGACACCGGCCTTGGCCTCGAGCGGCTGGCGACGATCCTGCAGAGCGTCGACAACCTCTACGAGATCGACACCTCGCGCGTCATCCTCGACAAGGCCGCGGAGCTGACCGGCACCGTCTACGGCAAGGACCACAAGACCGACGTCGCGCTGCGCGTAGTCACCGACCACATCCGCAGCGCCACGATGCTTATCGGCGACGGCGTCACGCCGGGCAACGAAGGACGCGGATACGTGCTGCGCCGCATCATGCGCCGCGCGATCCGCAACATGCGGCTGCTCGGTGCGCACCAGTCGACGGTGCATGAACTCGTCGCGTCGGCGGTCGAGGCGATGGGCCCGCAGTACCCGGAGCTGCGTCGCCGACGACAAGCGCATCGACGCGGTCGCGGTCGGCGAGGAGGAGTCCTTCCTGCAGACCCTGCAGCACCGGCACCAACATCCTCGACACCGCGGTCAGCAGCACTAAGTACTCGGGTAACACGCAGCTCGCGGCGGCGGAGGCGTTCCAGCTGCACGACACCTTCGGCTTCCCGATCGACCTGACCCTGGAGATGGCGGCCGAGCAGGGCCTGTCCGTGGACGAGGACGGCTTCCGCCGGCTGATGGCCGAGCAGAAGGCAGCGCGCGAAGGCGGACGCGAAGGCGAAGAAGACCGGCCACGCGGACGTCTCGGCGTACCGCGAGCTGGATCGACAGCACCGGCGCGCCCGAGTTCACCGGCTACACCGAGACCACGGCCGAGGGCACCGTGCGCGGCCTGCTCGTCGGCGGCCAGGTGGCGACCGAGGCGGCGCGCGGGCGACGAGATCGAGCTCGTGCTGGACCGCACGCCGTTCTACGCGGAGGGCGGCGGCCAGCTCGCCGACCACGGCCTGATCCGGCTCGGCAACGGCGCGCTGGTCGAGGTGCTGGACGTGCAGAAGCCGGTCGGTGACCTGATCGTGCATCGCGCGGTCGTTCGCGATGGTGAAGTGACGGTCGGTCAGCCGGCCGAGGCGGTCGTGGACGTGACGCGCCGTCAGGCGATCTCGCGCGCGCACACCGCGACGCACATGGTGCACCGCGCGTTCCGCAGCTGCTCGGCGAGACCGCGACGCAGGCGGGCTCGGAGAACGCGCCCGGCCGCTTCCGCTTCGACTTCGCGCACCCGCAGCAGGTCCCGCAGTCGGTCCTCGCGGACGCGGAGCAGCTGGTCAACAGGTCCTGGTCGACGACCTCGCGGTCACCGCGCAGATCATGTCGCAGCCCGAAGCCAAGGCGATGGGCGCGATGGCGCTGTTCGGTGAAAAGTACGGCGATCGCGTACGAGTCGTCTCCGTCGGCGAGTGGGCGCACGAGCTGTGCGGTGGCACGCACGTGTCGAATACCGGCCGCCTCGGGCTGGTCAAGCTGCTGCACGAGTCCTCCATCGGCGCGGGCGTGCGCCGCGTCGAGGCGCTGGTCGGCGCGGACGCGTACAACTTCCTGGCGCGCGAGCACGTGCTGCTCGCGCAGGTCTCCGAGCTGGTCAAGGCGCGGCCGGAGGAGCTGCCCGAGCGGATCGCGGGCATCGTCGGCAAGCTGCGTGACGCGGAGAAGGAGATCGCGTCGCTGCGCGCCGGTCAGGTGCTCGCGGTCGCGGGCGAGCTGGCCGGCGAACCCGCCGGACGTCCACGGCGTCGCTTTTGTGGCGCACCGCGCGCCGGACGGCACGACCGCGGACGACCTGCGCAAGCTCGCGTTCGACGTGCGCGGCCGGCTCGGCTCGCGCCCGGCGGTCATCGCGGCTCGCGAGCGTGGTCGGTGATAAGCCGCTCGTGCTGGTCGTCGACCAACGAGGCGTCGCGCGAGCAGGGCCTGAAGGCCGGGGCGCTGGCGAAGATCGCGGCGGTGGCGCTCGGCGGCGGAGGCGGCGGCAAGGACGACGTCGCGCAGGGCGGCGGCACCGACGTCGGCGCTCTCGACGCCGCGCTCGAAGCGGTCCGCCTCCAGATCGCGGGGACCGTGCCCGCCTAAGATCGTGCCCGCCTAAGGTGGGGGTCGGCCTAAGGTGAGCAGCACTCGCGTAGGGTGAATTGAACCGGATCGCCCGGTCGTACGTCCTCGACGGCTAGGTGCGGCGGACGGTTAATACGCCGCGCGATCGAGAGAACGCACGGAGCGATTTGAGGCAAGGAGAAAGGTGAGGTCGGGCAGGAGACTCGGTGTCGACGTCGGAGCGGTGCGGATCGGAGTAGCGGTCTGCGACCGGGACGGCCTGCTTGCCACGCCGGTGGAAACGGTCAGGGCGGGCGAGGGAGACCTCGCCCGCTTGGCGGCGTTGGCGGTCGAGTACGAGATCGTTGAAGCTATTGTCGGACTGCCCCGGTCACTCTCCGGTGCCGAGGGTCGCGCTGCGAATAAGGCCCGTTCGTTCGCCCGCCGGCTCGCCCGGACAATTCGGCCCATTCCCGTGCGACTGGTCGATGAGAGGTTGACAACCGTCACCGCGACCCGTGGACTACGCGAGTCGGGTGTTCGCGGTCCGCGTAGCCGTACTGTGGTCGATCAGGCCGCCGCGGTCGTGATCCTGCAGAACGCGCTCGACGCCGAGCGGGCCTCCGGGCAGCCGCCCGGTCACCTGTCCCTGGCCGACGACGACGTCGCGCCGCACGCCCCGGTTAAGGAGTTCGAGGCTTGAGCGACGACGGTTGGTTCGGCGAACCGGAGGAGCCCGCGCCGGGCTCGGCCTATGGCCAAGGACGCCGGTCGGCCCGGGGACGCCCGCCTCAGCAGCCTCAGCAAGCAGGGCAACCCGGCCAGTCCGGCGAATACGCCCAGCCTGGGCAGCAATATGCCCAGCCAAATCAGTACTCGCAGCAGCCCGGCCAATACGCACAGCAGTACCCTCAGGATCCGTACGGTTCGAATCCGTATCCGCAAGACTACCCTGCGCAACCGCAGCAATCGTACTACGACGAACTGGGTCCTCGTTCCACACCGCCTCCCGGTCGGAACACCGCAGATGATTGGAACTCTGCGAGTCAGGGACAGGGATACGGGACACCGCAGCCGCAGGCTTACCCGCAGCAGCAGCAACCGCAGACGTCTTATCCGCATCACGGTCAGCCACAGTCGCCGTCGGCGGACCCTTATGCGTCCGGCTCATACGGGTCCGGCTCATATGCGTCTGACGCATACTCATCCGGCGCATACACGACGCCGTCCGATCCGTACGCGTCCGACAACCGGTACGCACCCCCGACGCCCACGCCGCCGCAGCCTCAGACTCCGACCGATCCCTATGGCTCGGGCACATACGGCCGACCCGCGCGTGATCCCCGAGGCGGCGCAGGTTATGCGTCCGGCGCATACCCGACGAATCCAGGCGCCCCGACCGGCCCGCAAGGCCAGCCTCAGCCGCAGGACCCGTACGGTCGCCGCCGTGGCCCCGCTGGTGCTCCCGGCGTAAGCACGGCCGCCCCGGGCGCCCAAAGCGGCTACGGGAACGGCTATACGCAGTACGAGGACGACGACGAGTTCCCGTCGCGTGGCGGTCGCCGCCCGGCCCCCGGCTACGGCACCGACACCGACCGGTACGGCTCGGAGCCCGGTCGCCCCGGAACCGACCCCGCTGCGGCTGACCGTCGGGCCGAGAGCCCATCCGGCCCACGTTCTCGTCGCCGCGGCGCCATGCCGGAAGGCGACGACGACGCCGATGCGCACGACGGCCGCTTCAGCTTGATCGACGAAGAAGGCGACGAGGGCGACCCCGGATCCGGGCGCGGCGGCAAGCAGAACCAGAAGCGCGGCCGCAACTGCCTTGCGGTCTTCATCGCGTTCCTGGTGATCGCCGGCGGCCTAGGCTACGGCGGCTACAAGGGCGTCCAGTGGTATCAGAGTAAGTACGGCCCCGCGCCGGACTTCGTGTCGACCACCGGCACCGGCTCGAAGGCGTCCATCAACATCCCGACCGGTTCGGGCGGTAAGACGATCGGCGGCCTGCTCTTCACCGCCGGGGTCATCAAGAGCCAGCGTGCCTTTACCGACGCCTGCAACGCCGACCCGAAGTGCGCCAACATCGAGGCCGGCACGTACATCCTGCCGGTGGGTATCAGCGCGGCGGCGTCCATCACCGACCTGCTCGACCCGAAGAACCGGGACAGCAAGTCGCAGCTGATTACGTACGGCGGCGAGCGCGCCGCGCAGATCTTCGCCTCGCTCGAGTCCAAGACCGGCTGGGCCGACGCCGACGTCCGCGCCGCGATCGCCTCCGGGAAGATCGACCTGCCGACCTGGGACACCGGGCAGCCCGGACCCAAGACGCCGTACGCGCACATCGAGGGCTTCATCCCGGCCGAGTCGTACACGATCACCGACTTCAAGACGCCGACCGACCTGCTGAAGAAGATGGTGGACGACCAGCTCGCCGTCTTCAGCCAGGAGGACATGGCGAACAAGGCGCCCAAGCTGGGCCTGACCGAGTACAAGATGCTGATCATCGCCTCGCTGGCGCGTGCCGAGGCCGGCAGCAATGTCAACGACTTGAACAAGATCGCCGGCGTGGTCTTCAACCGGTTCAACAGCCCGAACCAATTCGCGCACCTCGGCTTCGACACCTCGACGCTGTACGGCATGGGCAACACGGGCACGGTGCCGAACAACAAGGACACCACGAACCCGTACAACACCAGCGTCCTCGGTATCAAGGGTCTGCCGCCGAGCCCGATCGACAACCCGGACCAGCCGTCGATCGACGCGGCGCTGAACCCGAACCGTGCCAGCAACTACTTCTACTTCTGCGCCACGCCGGACGGCGTCCAGTACGCCTCGACCAACGAGCAATGGCAGCAACTCGGCGTGAAGTACAAGGGGCTGTGCGGGTCGCGCGGATGATCCGGAGTAAGTCGGCGGTCCTCGGTTCGCCGATCGCGCACTCGCTCTCGCCGGTGTTGCACCGAGCCGCCTATCAGCAGCTTGGCTTCACGGCCAGAACCTACGAGGCGTTCGACGTCGACGAGGCCGCGCTGCCCGGATTCCTGGACGGCCTCGACGCGACCGAGTGGGCCGGGTTGTCGCTGACCATGCCGCTGAAGCGAGCGATCATCCCGCTGGTCAGCACGGTCAGCGAGATCGCGCGCGCGGTCGAGGCCGTCAACACCGTGCTGTTCGCCGAGGACGGCACTCGCAGCGGTGAGAACACTGACGTACCGGGCCTCGTCGCGGCGCTCGCAGAACACGGAATCACCAACGCCGACGGCGCGGCGGTTCTCGGCGGAGGCGCCACGGCGGCATCGGCCGTCGCGGCGCTCGCGTCGATCGTGCGCGGCGGCTCGGTGGACGTATACGTACGCTCACAGAGCCGCGCCGCACAGCTGATCCCGATCGCGGAGCGATGCGGCGTCGACCTACGCGTGCGGCCGTGGACCGAAGCCCGCGACGTCGTGGAACACCCGCTCGTCATCAACACGACGCCAGCAGGCGCCGCGGATGAGCTGGCAGAAACGGTCGACAAGGAGAAGCCGGTCGGCACGCTCTTTGACGTGCTCTACCATCCGTGGCCGACGCGGCTCGCCGCCGCGTGGGAAAGCGGCGGCGGACCGGTGCTCGGTGGCCTCGAGTTGCTGATTCACCAAGCGGCGTTGCAAGTCGAGCTGATGACAGGCTCGGCGCCGGATCAACGTCTGGCAGTTGTCGCCGCGATGCGCGCAGCCGGAGCCGCCGCACTGCACGAACGCTGACGCTCACGCGCGCAGCAGCACTCCCGTCGACACGCCGGTCAGTTCGCCGTCCGCCGACAGTTCGGCGGTGAACGCCCCGATCCCGTCGGCCGCGAACGCGATTCCGTCCGGCACGCGGCTCCACTCCCAGCCGTAGTGCTCGACGTATCCGAGCACGCAGTCAGCCGCGTCCTCGCCGAACGTCGCAGCACCCTCCAACACGAAGCGCGGCACGCTGCTGGGTCCAGGCCGCGCGGCCGGCACGGACGCGTCGCCGACCACGTAGTAGATCCGTCCGCCGTTGGCCTGATCGCCGGCGCTCTGTTCTATGTGACTGTGCCCGATGTAGCCTCGCGCGCCGAGCAGTCCCATCGCGGTCCACGCGATCATCTCGGCGGCGTCCCGCGGGCTGTCCGGCGCGTCCGCTATGCCCGCGAGCCCGAACGTCGGCATGACGAGTTCGCCGATGCCTTCCGACTGGCCGAGCGCGCGCAGGCGCCGCGACTGCTCCATGATCGCAGAATCCTGACCCCACGTCGCAGGGTCCGCCCATGCCCACGTCCAGACGCCGCCAGGGGAGAGCGTGCCGAGCCCGTCCACGATGATGCTGCGGCCGCCCTGGAGGTACCGGCGCGAGGCGTGGTCCACGGTCCAGTCGCCGATTGGCAGGAACTCCAGGAACGTATCTAGCTGCTCAGCCACCCAAGCGGCGTGCCGGTTGCCGGCATCGTTGAAGCCCGCGCTGAACGCCGACAGACCCGGTACGGCGGGCTTAGACGGCAGCTGTGGCTGACGCTGCGGCGCCTCTGTCCGCGGCTTCTGCGGTGCCGACGCAACCTCCGGCCCTGGCGGCGCCTGCGGCTTCGAATTAAGCATCGCCAAGACCTGCGATGCGACAGCTTGAACCGCCGGCGGTTGCACCGGCCCGAGCGCGTAATGACGAGACCTGACATGCTCCAGCAGCTCAGCCTGCGGCGGCAGCCGATAGAGACTCAGGTAGTACCCGACGGCCGCCGGCCACACCCACGTGCCATCCGTGTGGAACGCGCGCGGCACGCTCGCCGGTGCACTGGGGACGAGCTCGTCGCGAGTCGTCCCCGGAGCAGAAACCGCGACCGGAGCGCGCGTCAGGTACGCGACCAACGCAGGGATCTCACGCGGATCCAGCTTCGGCCGCGAGATCAGGGGACTGCCGTCGGGCTTCACCGCGTCGAAGACGCGCGCCACCGGGAATCTCGGTCCGGCAGAAGGCTGCCGTTGGGCGGGTATGGTCGCCCCGGCCTGCTGCTCTGCTGCCGCTCCCGTGGCGTGGGCCCCTCCGAAGCCCGCCCCTTCGGACATCCCCACTCCTCAACCTCGACATCTGTGTCGTGGGACGAGCAAGTCTTTCACCGTGTGGTCGTGCCCCGCAACGCGGGATCACGACCACACGACAGGGTCCTGCTTTATTTGCGGCCCTTCATCGTGGTCAGCCCTCGCGACGACGCGAGGACCGCCGGCGGCTGCTGCGAGCGACGCCGTCCCCCATGGAGGCGAGCCGGTCCTCGACGTGGCCGGGCAGCGGACGCGGTGCACCGATCCCCAGGTCCACGTCGCCGAGCAGTAGTGAGACCACGTCGATAGTGCCGAAAGAGGTCTTGTTCATCAAAGGTCTCCGGTTGAGTCAGATTCTTTCGACCGGGCCTCGTTGCCTCATGCCGTTCTTACATCATCCAGTGTGGACTAGCCGGGTGACTCGACCGTTGCCCACAGATCAACACGCAGTGTCATCGATGCACTAAGGCGGCGACATTTTCGGTGACACGCCGTTACGGCACGTGTCGCGCATCACGTTCGTGACTGCCCCTCAGGCTCCCAAGCGGAGGGCCACCGGGTCGCCGGGCCGCAAATCGTACTTCGCGGACGCCGAGTTCCCGTTCAACGCCAGCGCGAATAAACCGGCCGAGTCGATGTACCCGACCGGCTCGCTCAGCTTCACGTCAGCGAACGTTCGGTTGAACGGAACACGCACCTCGCCGGTGCGACAGTGCAACCGCAACAGTTCGCCCTCATGCAGGCCTCCATCGCGTAACAGCGCCGCCGAAAGCGAGGTCTGCACGTTTCCGTACCGGTCGATCGTCAGGACTTCGCCCTCCAATCGATGCGCCGTCAGACGCGCTACCGGCTCCGCGAGATGTACGAGGTCGTCGACCGGAATCGCCGAGCCGACCCGCGTTGGTGCCAGACCGCCCGCCAAACGCGCCGCCACCGGCGCGTACACATCCCGTCCGTGAAACGTCGCGGAGACCGGCTGAAGCATGACGTCTAGAGCGGTGATCTCATACGCAGCGTTCGCCCCGCCCAACGCACGCGCGGCCGGCAGCAGGAGTCCGTTATCAGGTCCGACCAGGTAAGACCGCCCCGCTTGGATCACCAAACTGCGCCGCTTCGTTCCGACCGTCGGATCCACTACCGCGAGAAGAACACCGGCCGGCATGTACGGCGCGGCCTGGGCCAATAGCGCAGCCCCCCGGCGCAGGTCACCCGGCGGTACGTCGTGGCTCAGATCAATCACGCGCGCGGCCGGTGCCAGCGACGCGATCACCCCGTGGCAGATGCCGACGAACCCGTCGGATAGTCCGTAGTCGGACAGAAAACCGATCCACCCCGCTCGACCCGCGGTGGATTCTGCTTGTGCAACCATCGCCGCAACCTAAGCCGTACAGATGACTCGGAAGTGGCCGGGCGGTAACCGAAGGTAGCTCAGTCGATCACCACTGTCTCTCAAAACCGGCACTGCCTCTCATAACACGATATCCCGCCCTGTGGACGAACTCACCAGCCAGCGCAGACAGCGTGGGATGATCGGGGCATGTTGCGTTGGCTTACCGCGGGGGAATCACACGGCCCGGCGCTCGTCGCGATCGTCGAGGGGCTGCCGGCCGGCGTGCGCGACCTCGACCAAGGACGTCGCGGACGCGCTCGCCCGGCGCCGGCTCGGCTACGGCCGCGGCGCCCGGATGAAATTCGAGCAGGACGAGGTCGACCTTCCTCGGCGGCGTGCGGCACGGAGTGACCCAGGGCGGCCCGTTCGCGATCGCGGATCGGCAACACCGAGTGGCCGAAGTGGGAGTCGGTCATGTCCGCCGACCCGGTCGACGGCGCCGCGTCGCTCGACGAGGTCGAGCCCGGCCACCCACCAGCCAGGCCCGCAGCGCCCCGCTGACCCGGCCGCGCCCCGGCCACGCCGACCTTGCCGGCATGCAGAAGTACGGCTTTGACGAAGCCCGCCCGATCCTCGAGCGCGCCAGCGCCCGCGAGACCGCCGCCCGCGTCGCGCTCGGCGACGTGGCCCGCGCCTTCCTCAATCAGGCCGCCGGCATCCGCATCGTGTCGCACGTAGTCAGGCTCGGCCCGGTCGTCGCTCCCGATGGCCTGCTGCCGAACCCCGCCGACCTTGACCGCATCGACGCCGACCCGGTCCGCTGCCTCGACCCCGAGACCAGCGCGCGCGATGATCGCCGAGATCGACGCCTGCCACAAGGAAGGCGACACGCTCGGCGGCGTCGTCGAGGTGCTGGCCTACAACCTCCCGCCGGGCCTAGGCAGTCATGTGCACTGGGACCGTCGGCTCGACGCGCGCCTGGCCGCCGCCCTGATGAGCATTCAGGCGATCAAGGGCGTCGAGGTCGGCGACGGCTTCGACTCTCGCCCGCAATCCGCGGCTCGCAGGCCCAAGACGAGATGGACCCCGGTAACGCAGGCAACCCCGGCGTCCGCCGCCGCACCGGCCACTCCGGCGGTACTGAGGGCGGCATGTCCACCGGAGAACTGCTGCGGGTACGCGCCGCGATGAAGCCGATCTCCACCATCCCGCGCGCCCTGGCCACCATCGACACCGCCACCGGCGAATCCGCCGTGGCGCACCATCAGCGCTCCGACGTGTGCGCCGTGCCCGCCGCCGGTGTAGTCGCCGAGGCGATGGTCGGCCTAGTCCTCGCCGAAGCCGTCCTCGAGAAGTTCGGCGGCGACTCCATCGCCGAAACCAGCCGCAACATCGAGGCCTACCTCGCCGACGTGAAAGCCCGCGGACTGGAGGTCCTGCGGTGAGCCCCCGCGTCGTCCTGATCGGCGCCCCCGGCTCAGGAAAGACCACCGTCGGCGAACTCCTCGCAACGCGGCTGGATCTGCCCTTCCGCGACACTGACGCCGACGTCGAGGCGATCACCGGCATGCCGATCGCGCAGCTGTTCGTGGAGAAGGGCGAACCGTACTTCCGCGAACTCGAATCCGAGGCGGTACGCGCTGCCCTCGCCTCGCACGACGGCATCCTTTCCCTAGGCGGCGGCGCGGTAATCCGCGACGACACCCAAGCAGCTCTCACCGGCCACCACGTCGTCTACCTAGAAGTCGACGCCGCCGAAGCTGCCCGCCGCGTCGGCCTCAACACCGCGCGCCCGCTGCTGCTCGGCAACGTGCGCGGCCGACTCGCCCAACTCCTCGCGCAACGCAGGCCGCTCTACGAGAAGGTGGCCACCGTGACGGTCTCCGCCGTTGGCCACTCCGCCGAGGAAATCGCCGACCTCATCGCCAAGGAGTTGCCCGCGTGACCGACTCGACAGCTGCCGCCGCCACAAACCCCGCGCGCACACGACCATCGCCGTCGGCGGCGAGAGCCCGTACGACGTCGTCATCGGCACCGGCCTGCTCGGCGAGCTACCGAAGCTGCTCGGCGACAAGGCCGTCCCGCGTCGCGGTCATCCACCCGAAGGCGCTCGCCGCCACCGCCGAGGCCATCCGCGCCGACCTCGACGTGACCGTACGAGGCCGTCACCATCGAGGTCCCGGACGCCGAAGAAGCGAAGTCCGCCAAGTCCTCGCGCTACTCTGGTCCGTGCTCGGCCAGTCCGGCTTCACCCGCACCGACGCGATCGTCGGCGTCGGCGGCGGCGCCACCACCGACCTGGCCGGATTCGCCGCGGCCACCTGGCTGCGCGGCGTGCGCGTAGTGCACATCCCGACCACGCTGCTCGGCATGGTCGACGCGGCGGTCGGCGGCAAGACCGGCATCAACACCGCCGAGGGTAAGAACCTGGTCGGCGCGTTCCACCCGCCCGCCGGCGTCCTCTGCGACCTCACTGCGCTAGAAACCCTGCCGCGCAACGAGTACGTCGCCGGACTCGCCGAAGTGGTCAAGTGCGGCTTCATCGCCGACCCGGTCATCCTCGAGCTGATCGAGTCAGACCTCGAAGGCGCCAAGACGCCCACCGGCCCGCACACCCACGAGCTGATCCGCCGCGCCGTCCAGGTCAAGGCGGACGTCGTCTCCGCTGACCTCAAGGAATCCGGCCTGCGCGAGATCCTCAACTACGGCCACACCCTCGGCCACGCCATCGAGCGCAACGAGCGCTACCAGTGGCGGCACGGCGCGGCGGTCTCCGTCGGCATGGTCTTCGCCGCCGAACTCGGCCGCCTCGCCGGTCGCCTAGACGAGAAGACGGCGCAACGCCACCGCGACGTGCTCGGTGCCCTAGGTCTCCCGCTCAGCTACGACGCGCAGGCCTGGCCGAAGCTGCTCGAAACGATGCGCATCGACAAGAAGTCCCGAGCCGACCGTCTCCGCTTCATCGTGCTCCAAGGCCTGGCCAAGCCCACCGTCCTCGAAGCCCCCGACCCCCAGCTCCTCGCCGCCGCCTACGCCGAGGTCTCCAGCTAACCCGTTAACCCGCTAACGGTCGGCCCACAAACCAGCCCCCGCCAATCCCGCGCCTCCACCGCCCCGATCGCGACCCCGACAACCCGGCCCACGGCGGCAATCGCTCCACGTTCCGGACGGTAGACTTATCGGTCGCAGTCAGACTTGCCTCAAGCTAGGAGTCACCCGGCCGTGGCCTCGACCAACGACCTTAAGAACGGCATGACGCTCAACCTCGACGGCGACCTGTGGAACGTCGTCGAGTTCCAGCATGTCAAGCCCGGTAAGGGCCCGGCATTCGTGCGCACCAAGCTCAAGCACGTGCTGACCGGCAAGGTCGTCGACAAGACGTTCAACGCCGGCATCAAGGTCGACACGGCCAACGTCGACAAGCGCACGATGCAGTACCTGTACAAGGAGGCCACCGACTTCGTGTTCATGGACGTGGACACCTACGACC
>CAVQPP010000411.1:0-7192 GCA_963714445.1 uncultured Actinomycetota bacterium | reverse complement strand
GTACGCTCTGGGTACGCTCGACTCCGAAAAGTAGTCAAGTTGGAAAGCCTGCTTCTGGAGTCCCGTCATCACCGGGATGAGGCACATCTCCACCAGGGACATGCCGTAGGGCGAGTCCGTGCGCGGGAGGAATGGCAGGTAGAGCATCTGGTCGCCGCGAAGCTCAGCCTTCAGGTCATCTTCAGTGAAGCCGTGTTCCGCCAGGTCACGGCCGCCGACCATCATCGTGTAATCCGCCCGGGGGACCCCATATTCGAACTGCTGCCACGCCACCGCCGGCGGCTCGGGCACCTCGCCGTGCAGGCCGGCGAGCGGGCGTATCCCGGAACCGTCGATCAGCCACATGCTCTCCAGGTCTGAGCCGAGCAGTCCCTTGCCCATGCCGCGCCCCTTGGTCGGGCACATGTAGAGCGAGAGCGCGTCGTACACGAAGACCTGATCGAGCATGGCGTCGAGCCAGCTGGAAAACGAGAAGTAGTTCGGGTCGGGGCGGCGGAACCACTTCATCGCCTGGGCCTTGCGCTCCCCGAAGTCCCGCATGGCCTTCTTGTCGCCGCGATACGCCTTGGCTGCATCGCGGGTCAGTACGATGTCCCAGTCAAGTGCCCGGATCTCGCTCTTACGGATCTGCAAGCACCGGCGCAGAATTGAATACAATTCCGACAGCGACTTCAGGGTCGCAAAACTTGTGAGTTTGTACCCCTCGGTACCCGGCTGGCCCACCGGGAGGTTCCAACCCACGGGATAGGACCAGCGCCGTGGCTGCGGACGCTGCGCCCCAGGTGGGGGCTGGTCTATGGGGACCGGGAGAATCGGGCTGAACGGGGCGAACGCGCCGGCAGTAAAGACGTCGGAAGGGCGCGGCAGGAACGGGCCGTAGCCGGGCTGGTACGGATTCTCCGGCAGCGCCGAGTATTGCGGAAGCTGGCCGATCCAGGGACCGTCCATGGATCCCTGAGGGGCGGGAGTCGGCCGCGCGCCACCGGGCATCGATTTGGCCACGCGGGCGGCGCGGGAAGCAGCGAGAATGGCGGCCGGACTGGCGATGGTTGCCACCGCCTTTGCCATTAAGTGCTAGAATTGCGGCATGAATCCCGACGATGGCAGCGCTATGCGCGCCCGTATTCACCCGCTGCGGCACGACCCTCTTGAGGGGGTGCCAGACGGTGGCAGCCAAGAGTGAGCGGGCCAAGGCCAACGCCCGCGCATCCAGCCGCGAGTACATGCGCCGCAAGCGCGCTGCGGGCTACAAGGAACCTCCGCTGACGCCCGAGCAGAAGGAGAAGCGGAAGGCGGTCTACCGCCGTCACCACGCCAAGAACGCCGAGAAGCGGCGCGCGTACTCGCGTCAGTGGAAGAAGGAGCACCCGGAGCAGGTGAAGGCGAACAAGCGCAAGTCCTGGGCCAAGGTCAGCCAAGACCCCGAAGTGCGCGCGAAGGCGCGGGCTGCTAACAGGCGATTCGTCCACGGGCCCAACTTCGACGCCATGTGGGCTGGCATGTGGGATGCCCAGAAGGGGCTCTGCTATCTGTGCGAGGAACCTCTGGTGCCTGGGTTCGACACGCACATCGACCACGACCACTCGTGCTGCCCGAAGGGGCGGACCTGTCTCGTTCCGCCGCCGCGGGTCCGCCCGCACCCTGTGCAACAAACTAATCGGGCACGTGAAGGACAGTCCCGAGTTGCTGCGGAGATCGCGGGCACCCGGAGCCCGCCGTCGCCCGCGTCCGCGCTCAGATCGCCACCAAGCAGCAGCAGGACGCCCTCTGGCCCGAGGCTGGCTAAACGCTGGGTGCCCTGGCGGTGTTTCATGGCCTCCCAAACGGGGCTGTCCCGGGCTCTCCCCGGGCACCATGCCGCCAGGGCACCCCCAGGAGCTGCTTGCGCTACTTTCGCCTCATGACGGATACGGGGCGGGATGTCGTCATGACCAGCAGTGAGGTCAAGCGGAACCTCGGGCGCTTACTGGAACAGGTCGCCACGGACGGGCTGCGCATCCACATCAGGCGGTACACGGCGGTTGACGCAGTCCTGGTGCCCAGGTGGTGGTATGAGGAAGTCAGCGAACTGGTGGGGGACCTGGGGGAGCCTTAGCCGCTTTCGTGGGATGCTCGGGCAGGCGGAGGGCCGGCAGCCACGCTGGCGTCGGCAGCGGTAGCCGCGGTGCCGTGCCCTAACGGGTACGCGGGTTCGATTCCCGCCCGGCCCTCTGCCTCTTCCACTCGGCGCAAAGGCTGCAGTCGCCCACCATCATGGAGCACTGGATGCGGTGGGCCTTGCATGATCAGCCAGTCCCGGAGGTGGCGCAAGGCTCACCTCCTGGTCAGAGGTGGTAAATGACCGCCGTCCCACACGGAGACCGCCGTCTCGTACCTGTTCGTCACCCCACGGGTATGGCCACTCGTCGTAGGCGAGGCCGATCATGGCACCGTCGCGGATCACTAGCCGGTAGCCGCCGCGTACGGCTTCCAGTCCGGGGGGCGCTCGGTCACCGGGACGGTGCCGAACGGCTCACGTCCGCCCTGATGGCCGGGACGCCCCGGCGGGAGCCGCTTGTGCCACAGCTCGTCCAGCGCGCAGGCCACGGTAGCCGGGGTCAGTGTGCCGCCTGTCTGGCTGAGGTACGGCGCTGCCGGCCGGGCAGGAACATCGGTTCCTCGCTCACGGCAGGTCCGAATGCACGAACCGGCTAACGAACGGCAGGCGGTGCCACCACGGGCAGTCGCAGCGCTGCCACGTGATCAGCGGAGACACGCCCATGAAGCGCGAGGGGGCATCCGGTGGCAGTTCGTACGTGGTGGGCTCGCCCTCGATGAGTTCCCGCAGCGGCCGGGAGTCTGCGGGAAGGGGTCGCTCACGCGCATCCTCGGCAGGAGCGGCCACGGCTCACACTCCAGCGTCCACGGCGCCTCTTCGCCGGCTTCGACGCTACGACCCGCATCGTTCGCCTGACCCGCACCCCTGCTCGACGAGGATACGGCACCCGACCTCGGGCGTCGGCATCCTGGTAAGGTGGCGAGGTTCGGGTAGATGGTCTTGTCCGCACCGCCTGCATCATCCCCAGCCGCAGGGGCCTGGGGCGGTTCCGCAGCCGTCCGGGCAGCGCACGGCGCGATACCTGGGCACTCCCAGGGCCGAGGACGCTGCATGTGGCAGACGTACCCGCAGCAGGTTAGCTCGGCGGGTGGGGCATGCTCGACGGCTGATCTCGCTGCCCGGCCGTTGGCGAGAACGCGAAGCGGCAGCTAGGAAGTCGGCGTCCATGCAGCAGCGCCCCCGGCCTCGCGCAGCCCGCGGAAGGTCTTCAGGACCATCACCGTCGCCCGCGTGGCTCGGCCGGACGGGTCGGCGGGTGGGGCCGCTGCTCTGGCTGGTCCTCGAGGCATCGCACGCCGATCGAACCGCAGGCCGCTGGCAGGAGCGCGCTCAGGTCGTCCGCGAGGTAGGCCATGCGGGTGGGGAGTGCGGCCAGTAGTCCGCCGCGCGCTGGTCTCGTCGCTGTGCGCGGCGATGTACGAGGCCACTCGGCCGGATCTTCGACCGGCAGCGAAGAGATGAGGGAGTGCAGGTGGTCAGCCATCGCCTCAGTCTTCCAGGTGCAGGCGCGCTCGCGGTTGGTCGGGCAGCCCCCGGCGCACGGCCCGGGGATGAACGGGCAGAACACGTCGGTACCGTCCAGGTAGCCCGACTCCTCGGCCTTGCACAGCGGCCCGCTATTGGTGCGCGGGTAATCGTACCCGGGCTGTACGACAGGGCCGGCGTGGGTCAGCCATCAGGCGAAGCCCTGGATCTGCACTGGGGCGTCCCCGCCACGAGCCGCCCGGACTGCCGCTTGCACACCGTCAAGGCCAGTTCGCACCGGGAGGGGGGAATGGCGGTCGCGGCGTCGGCGTGCGCGTCGCCACCCGCCGGCCGGGTGCACACGCAGCGCTCCGAACGAGCCGACTGCGTGAAGGCGTGCGGGTGGACGGCAGAGTTCTCGCTGAACGCGCAGACGCAGTTGCCCGCGCCAGACTGTGGGTCGCGCTGGTAGGTGTGCATCAGTCGCCTCCCGCTATGTCCGCGCTCACGGCCTGCTGCCGGAGTCTCGCCTCGGTCCGCCTGCGCAGCCGGGGCGCCTTGCGCTCGGCTTCCCGGCCGCTGCCCCAGCCTAGTGCCGAGCCGATCTGCGCCCACGTCATCTTGGCGCCGAGGGCCATGGCGATCATGCCGGCCATCAGCACGTCCTTCTCGGCGCGGGTCTGCGGCATCGGGCCCTGCTGGCCGGTCATGGCGGCGAGGGAGCGGATCTGGGTGTCCTGGTCGGTCATGACCACGCACCGTTGCGGTAGACGCGGGCACCGAACCGGCGGTGCCGCTGGGGCGCCGTGGGGTAGATGAGCCTCGCTGGCTGGGTCAGGTCCCAGTTGCTCACCCGGCCGTCAGCCCACGCCATCACGTCGTCACCATCCGGGGTCCGCAGGTGCACGTGGCCGGCGTCGCCATGATCCTGGCACGAGTCGCGACACCGGTTCCGCGAGTAGCCCCGCCCGAGCAGGTGCTCTACGAAGCCGGGGAAGTCCGGGATGGGCTGGGTCTGCTCGGTCACTGGCAGCCGCAGTCCCCGCAGCAGCAGCAGGGGCGCTGCATGTCCTCCGCCAGTTCCCGGAGCTTCGCGGCAGTCTCCGGGGAGACGTCCTCCATCTGGCCGGCGAGGGCTTCCGCGAACTGCACCAAGGAGGGATTCCCGTCCCTCGGCGCGATCTCGTGCGGGGCCACCAGGAAGGAGAACCGGGTGTCCACGACCGGGAGCGCCCGCAGGTGCGCCTCGGCGGAGGGCCAGTTGCCGTCGATCGCCGCGAGGTGGGCGCCGATCTGGGCGGCCATGCGGCAGACATCCTCGAAGCCGTTGCCGGCGAAGTGGCGCATCCAGCCGAAACTGAACAGGATGAACGGCGGCTCCGGGGCGGCGGCGGGAGGATCCGCACCGTCCCAGACGGGCTCGGCAACAGCGGGCACCGAGAGGACGTCGCGCACCGGGATCAGGGTGCTCTCGGTGGGCGAGCGGTCGATGGTGATGACCAGATCATCGGGGATGGCCAGCGTGGGAACGCTCATCTAAATGGCCTCCAATGCCATCTCATGGTAGAATTTTACCAGGTCAGACGCCATTTGATCCGTGAATATCAGCAGGAGCACTCACTGCTCAGGCAGGGCGGTGGGGGCGCGTAGTCGGGCTCGTCGCAGCCGCACATCCCGCCCTCGCGGGGCTTGGGACAGGGAGTGCCGATGCGGGGGAACCTGTTCGTGAGCGGGATGGTCATGCCGCCCGCACTCCCGATGGCGGGGTCCGGCAGGAAGTACGGGGTCAGCGGCTCACGCGCCATCGCCTGCTCCCCGCCCTGGTCGGGTTCGGAACATGATCCTGCTGGAATCCCATTCCGAGTCCTTCCAGTAGGTGCCCTCCACCAGCATCCCGTCCGCGTCACGGCGGAACGAGGACAGGCGCGGGCAGCCGTAGTCGGCGGCGAAGTGGACGCCGCCGCAGCACGGGCAGGCGCCGCCCTCGGCAACGGTCTGGAGTACCTGCGCCTCGGTCTCCGCGCTCAGTTTCTGCGGCGGCGGGAACTGGGGGCGGGGTGTGCCGATCCGGCCCCGGGCGGCGGCGAGGGCAGCGGCGGCGGCGTTCTCCAGCGGCGGCCGGGAGTAGCCGCCACCCTGCCCGATGCTCATGGGGCGGCCCCGGCGGCTCAGCGGCGAGGATGCGGCGCAGGATCTCCCGGTCCTGCTGGCCGCGGGGCTGGCCGCTCAAGTCCGCGGCGAGGACGGAGGCCGGGACGCCGTAGGTGCGCAGGACGGTCATGGCCCGGGTTATCTCGGTCCTCGGCGACGGGCTCAGCCACCGGCGGGCTCCGCAACGCGCATCTCCGTGACCAGGAACGGGAACGTGGCGGTCAGCGGGGTCCCCTCCGTGTCCACGATCGGCTCGCCGTCCAGGATGGGGGCACCGTCCGTGTCCGCGAAGATCTCGCACTCGGCCCAGATGACATCCTCAGCAGCGGCGTGCAGGTGCACGTCCATGCTGGTGACCGTGCGGACGGGCTGGCCGGTGACCGCGTCGGTGATGGTGACGGCCCAGCCATGCAGTGCGGTGCCCTGAGGCTGCGGCCATGTGATGACGACGATCCCGGCGAACTGGTCTGGCCGCTCAGCCATGGTCCCGCTTCTCCCCGGTGCAGGTGACCAGTTCGGCCGCGAGCGTCATCCGGTCGGTGCGGGGCACCTCGAAGGGTGTCAGGCCGCAGCAGGGCATCAGGGACTCGCCTTCGGGCGGGCAGTGGTGGGTGGTGACCTCGGTCATATGGTCCGACGCGATATGAATGGCGGCAGCCCCATCGCAGCGCGGCCATCGTTGATGGCGATGCTGCCGCGCCCGATCAGCACCGTAGCCAGTTTGGCCAGCGCCTCACCCCGGGTGGGGGCTTTGGCCATGACGCCGGTCGGCTTGTGCGTGAGCAGCACTTCCTCGGTGATGCCCGCGATCCATGCCCCCGTGACCGGCTCACCCACCGCCCGGCTCCGCTGCCTTCGGTGCGATCTCCACCGTGACCACATGGCCTGTGGCTGCCACATGCTGGGCTGCCTGACCTGCGAGCTGGGCGATGTAGAGGGTACCTTCCGCATTGCCAGACAGGGTGCAGTTGGGGTGCTGGCAGCGCGCGGTCGCAGCGGCGGACAGCGCCTCGGTGTCCTTGCGGGCGGCGGCGAGACGTGCGGCCTCGTCGTCCGGGTTCACGTCGCGGATGAACGGTGGCCAGTTCACTCGCCCCCGGGTACACGGTGGAGCTGAGCCGTACCGGCGCCGTGGGCCATGTGGGCGTGCTCACCCTTGCGGCGGCACAGGGCCGGGCAGGGGCCCACCTCAAAGCCGTCAGCGCGCAGGCAGGAGAGTGCCTCGGCGTAGGTGGTGACCGTCGGCACCGCCGGCATCTCCGGGCGCTGGCCCAGCCTGCGGCGGCGCAGCTGGCTGAGTCACGGCTTGCCGCCGTGGGGCTTCACGGGAAGGATCTCCGGGCCCGGACTGGCGGCCTTAGCTGCCAGCCTGGCCGCCGAGTTCGCGGGCCAGCGCGGCACCGTCGTCCTCCTGGCCCGGCGGGTGAGCGATGACCGGCGGCTCTTTGCGGAGCACCGACAGCACGACGCCGGGCGGGA
>CAVQPP010000410.1:0-4823 GCA_963714445.1 uncultured Actinomycetota bacterium | reverse complement strand
GCCAATGGGAAAAAGAGGCTAATCCGGACACGGGAAGGTCGGCTCGTGGCTGGCGTCTGCTCCGGGATCGGCGAGTACGCCGGCATTGATCCCACCGTGGTCCGGCTGATCTTCGTCGCCCTGACCCTGGTGATGGCCTGCGTCTTCGTGCTGGTGTACCTGGCGGCGTGGATCGTCATCCCAGAGGAAGGGGAGACCACGTCGATCGCCGAGAACCTGATCAAGAAGACGGGTAGCCGCTAGCCGGGTGCCGGAGGAGACCCGTCCGCCGCGGTGCCGGTGCGCCAGGCGGCGCACGTTCTGTTCGGGAAACGGCGGTGTCTGCGGCGGCGCGACATCCGCCGACCCGTCGGTCTCACCGGCAGGTTGAGCACCGGCGGCTGGCCTGGCCGCGGCGCGGGATCCGGGGGAAGCGGCGCTGGGTCTGGGGGAAGCGGCGCTGGTCGCTGGCCCGAGGTCGGCGTCGCCAGGGCGGGCGTCGCCGGGGCGGGTGTCTCGAGGGCGGTCGTCGCCGGGGCCGCGGGTGGGGCGGCCGTCCCGGTCCCGGTCCCGGCCAGGACGGTCACCCGGCCGCTATTGAGCATGCTGATCAGCTCGGGGCTTCGTCACGGCATTCTTCGCGAGTGCGAGGCGGGGCGTCCCGTTCGTCCCGCTGAACTACCGGCTCGGCGACGAGCAGCTCCGGCTCCTTCTGGGGCGGCACGATGACGCGTTGGTGATCGCTGATCAGCGGTACCTGGCTGCGATTCCGAGTCAGTGCCGAGCGGTACTGACTACCGATGAGTGGCTGGATCGGGTTTCCGGCGCCGCTGCTGTACCCGCGATGCCGATGGCAGAGCCCGAACGGCCGGCGCTCTGCCTTTACACGAGTGGGACGAGCGCGACGCCGAAGGCGGCGATTCTGCACCACCGTCACCTCGCGTCGTACATTCTCGGCTCGGTCGAGTTCGGCTCCACGGGGGGTGAAGAAGCGGCCCTGGTGAGCGTCCCGCCGTATCACATCGCCGGTGTGGCCAACCTGCTCTCGAACGTGTTCGCCGGTCGCCGTGTCGTGTACTTGCCCGACTTCGATCCGGCGGCGTGGCTCGGCCTCGTCCGGTCCGAGGCGATCACCCAGGCCATGCTCGTGCCGACGATGCTCGCCCGGATCGTCGAGGTGGTCGAGGGCGGTGCGCGGGCCGATGTGCCGTCCCTGAGGCTCATCTCGTACGGCGGTGCCCGCATTCACGAGAGTGTGCTGCGCCGGGCACTTCAGGCGTTCCCCGAGGTCGGGTTCGTCAACGCGTATGGGCTGACGGAGACCAGTTCGTCGATAGCTGTGCTCGGCCCGGACGAGCATCGGGCCGCGTTGAAGTCCGACGATCCGACGGTGACTCGTCGGCTCGCCTCGGTCGGAAGGCTGCTTCCCGGTGTGGAGGTGCAGATCCGCGACGAGGACGGTCGGCCGCAATCGGCGGCGTACGAAGGGCGGAGTCTGGGTGCGTGGCGAGCAGGTGTCCGGTGAGTACGTGGGCACCGGATCGTTCTGTGACGCGGACGGGTGGTTTCCCACTCGGGACGCGGGCTGGCTCGACGAGGACGGTTACCTCTACATCGAAGGCCGCGCCGACGACACGATCATCCGGGGCGGCGAGAACATCGCGCCGGCCGAGATCGAGGACGTGCTGCTGCGTCACCCGGCAGTGCTTGACGCCGCAGCCGTGGGGCTGCCCGACGAGCAGTGGGGGCAGCGGATCGCCGCCGCGGTGACGCTGCGCCCCGGGAGCGATGCCGAGCCGGACGAGTTGCTGCGCGTGGACCCGGCGTCACCTGCGTGGCTCGCGGGCGGCGCAGCTCGTGGTGATCCGCGACGAACTGCCGCGTACCGACACCGGCAAGCTGCTGCGCCGGAAGGTGCTCGC
Organism: uncultured Actinomycetota bacterium; assembly: GCA_963714445.1. GTDB lineage: Bacteria > Actinomycetota > Actinomycetes > Streptomycetales > Catenulisporaceae > Actinocrinis. The sequence goes on along the minus strand of CAVQPP010000410.1, from coordinate 2,922 downwards.
GGATCTGATGCAGGCCAGTGCCGTGGAAGGGAGCTGAGTTCCATGCCGCGTGTCATCGCGCCGGTCCCGAACCGCGACGACGAGTACTTCTGGACCGGGGTGGCGCAGGGCCGCCTGTTCGCCCGGAGGTGTGCGCACTGCTCGTTCCTCCAACAGCCGCCGAGCCCGATGTGCCCGCGTTGCGGGTCGGTCGCGTGGGAGGCGCACGAGCTGTCCGGCCGGGGCGTCGTGTACAGCTGGATCGTCTCCCGGCACCCCACCGAATCGGAGGAACCTGCGCGGATCGTGGCCCTCATCGACCTTGAGGAAGGGTGTCGACTGGTGAGCAATCTGCGGGACGTCGAGCCGGCGGCCGTCACCGGCGGGATGCCGGTCGAGGTGACGTTCGTCGAGATCGACGGCGTCACGCTGCCGCAGTTCCGGCCGGCCGGAGGTCGATCCTGATGGCGCTCGCCAAGGGTGCGACCGCGATCGCGGGCATCGGCCAGACCGAGTTCTCGAAGGACTCCGGTCGCAGCGAACTGCAACTGGCGGCGGAGGCGGTGCGCGCCGCGCTCGACGACGCCGGCCTGGCGCCGGCCGACGTGGACGGCCTCGTCACCATGACGATCGATACCAACGACGAGCTCGCACTCATCCGCAGCGTCGGTATCGAGAACGTGCGCTGGGCCTCCCGTACCCCCTTCGGGGGCGGCGGTTCCAGTGCCCTGGTACAGCACGCGGTCGCGGCGGTCGCGTCAGGCGCCGCGGACGTCGTCATCGTGTACCGGGCGTTCAACGAGCGGTCCGGAGCGCGCTTCGGCCAGCCTGCTCAGTCCAGCCAGGCCAGGATGGCGCAGGGCCTGAACTGGTACCTGCCGTACGGTCTGGACACCCCGGCGAAGATGTACGCCCTCTGGTACCAGCGGTACATGCACCGGTTCGGCCTCAGCAACGCGGACTTCGGCCGGTACACGGTGGTAGCGCGCAAGCACGCCGCGACGAACCCGAACGCCTGGTTCTACAAGCGTCCGATCACCCTGGCGGACCACCAGAACTCCCGCTGGATCGTCGAGCCGGTGCTGCGGCTGCTGGACTGCTGCCAGGAGAGCGACGGCGGCGTCGCGCTGGTGGTCACGAGCGCCGAGCGTGCCAGGGATCTGCGTCAGCGGCCGGTCGTCGTCGAGGGCGCGACCTCGGGCGCCGTGATCGACGGCGACGTCCTCTTCAACTACTACGATCCCGACCTCGCTCGCTTTCCGCAGGCCGAGTACGTGGCGCGCCAGCTGTGGGGGAGCACCGGCCTCGGGCCGGACGACATCGACGCGGCGATGATCTACGAGAACTTCAGCCCGGTGGTCTTCTACCAGCTGGAGGCGTTCGGCTTCTGCGGCTATGGCGAGGCGAAGGACTTCATCGCGGACGGGCAGATCGAGATCGGCGGCAGGCTGCCGGTGAACACCCATGGCGGGCTGCTCGGCGAGGCGTACATCCACGGCGTGAACAACATCCTCGAAGGCGTGCGCCAGATCCGGGGGACCGCGGCCAACCAGGTCCCCGGCGCCGCGCATGTGCTGTGCGCGGCGGGACACAGCGCCGTCGTGCTCGGGAGCGGTGACTGATGGGCGTGCTGAGTGGCATTCAGGTACTGGACCTGTCCTGGGGTGTTTCCGGACCGATCACCGGGATGCTTTTGGCTGACCACGGCGCGCGGGTGACCAGGATCGAGCCGCCCGGCGGCGACCCGTGGCGACGGCTGTCCGGATACCGCGTGTGGAATCGCGGCAAGCGCAACGCCGTGCTCGATCTCAAGGACGAGACGGACCGCGCGCGGTTCTTGGCCCTGGCGCGGGTCGCCGACGTCGTGATCGAGAGCTACTCGCCGGGCACGACGAGGCGGCTCGGCATCGACTACGCGACGCTGCGCGAGATCAATCAGCGGTTGATCTACTGCTCGATCACCGGATACGGCCCCGACGGTCCCGACGCGGCGCGGCCCGGCATCGACGCGCTGGTCGCCGCTCGCACCGGACAGCAGTGGGAGGTGCGTGGAGTCCCCGGGGGCACGATCGGCCCGTTGTCCGGCGGCGAGGGCATGATGCCGGGGCTTGAGGCGCCGCCGGGCTGCTGGGTCGGGCCCGATCGGGACGGTCCGCTGTTCAGCGGTGTGCCGTGGACCAGCCTGGCCACCGCGTACATCGCGACGGTGGGCGTGAACGCCGCGCTGCGGGCGCGCGGCCTGACCGGTCGCGGCCAGCAAGTGAACGCGTCGCTGCTGCACGGGGTGCTGGCCACCACGATCGCTGCATGGCAGCAGGTTGAGAAACCGGACGCCCCGCACTTCCAGACCTGGGTGATCGACCCCCGGGCGCCCAAGGGCTTCTTCCGCGCCTCGGACGGCAAGTGGACCCATCATTGGGTGCCGCTGCCGGAGTTCATCCTGAACGCGGACGCGAGCGGCATGGTTGCCACCGCCGACGTGGCCTCGCCCCGGGACGCGTCCCTGCGTGTCACGCCGATGGCCGAGGACATGGTGATCCTCCACGCCTACCAGGACCAGCTCGCGGAGGCAGTCGCCCGCCACCCCGCCGAGCAGTGGGTGGAGTTGGCGGGGCGGGTCGGCGTGCCGGTGCAGACGGTGCGGTCGCCGGAGGAGGCGCTGCTCGATCCGCTGCTGGTCGCCGACGGGTGCGTGGTCGAGGTCGACGATCCCGAGGTCGGACCGATCCGGCAGGTCGGCCGCGTCGTCGAACTGGCCCGGCATCCGCAACCCGTGCCGCCGCCGGCGGCGCTCCATGGCGCGCACACCGACGAAGTGCGAGCCGAGGCGGACGCGCTGATCGCCGACGCGGCGTCCGACGCCGACGTCCACGTCCCGTCGCGCGGGGGCGACTTGCACTCTCCGCCGGCGGATGTCGTCTTGTCGGCTCCGCTGTGAATCGC
>CAVQPP010000409.1:0-13791 GCA_963714445.1 uncultured Actinomycetota bacterium | reverse complement strand
TGAACTGCCGGAACGGTGTGCTTGACCTCCGCACCGGCGATCTCCAGCCACATGACCCGAAATTGCTGCTAACTAAGATGGCCGGGGCGTCTTATCGGCCCGATGCGGCTGGCCCGTACTTCACCAAGTTCCTGATCGCGTCCAGCCGGATCCGGAGATGCGGAAGTATCTCGCGCGGCTGCTCGGGCACGCGATGGAGGGCCGCGTTGTCAGCCACGTCCTCCGATCTTCTACGGTGCAGGTGCCAACGGGAAAGGCACGCTGACAACGGCCGTGCTAGCCGCGCTGGGCGATTACGGCGATGCTGCCGACCCGACCCTGCTCACGGCCCGGAAAACTGACGCCCACCCCACCGGTACCGCTGATCTGCGCGGTATGCGCCTGGCCGTATTGCATGAGGGTGATGCTGGGCGGCATCTGGCGGAAGGGACTGTTAAACGGCTAACCGGAGGTGACCGGATCAAAGCCCGCCGGATGAATGAGGATTTCTGGAGCTTCGAGCCATCCCACACATTCCTGATGCTGACCAACTACAAACCGTTGGTCAGCGGCACCGATGAAGGGATCTGGCGGCGGCTGCGGCTAATTCCCTGGGACGTTGTGATCCCACCGCAGGAACGCGATGAGGAACTCGGTGACCGGCTAGCGCAGGAAGTGGACGCGGTATTGATGTGGCTGGTCTCTGGCTATCAGAGCTGGGCGCAGATCGGTCTAGCCGATCCAAAACAGGTCGTGGCAGCGACAGACGACTATCGAGCTGAGTCCGATGCGCTCGGGCGGTTTTTGGCAGAACGCACCATGCCTCACGGCACGGTCGGGTCAGGCGAATTGTTCGCAGCCTGGTCGGCCTGGTGCAAAACGGAAGGTCATGAACCTGGCACCAATAAGGCCATGACCGGGGCCCTGGAGGCGCGCGGCTACGACAAGCGGAAGGCCAATAGCGGTGTCCGGTGGCTCCAGCTCGGGCTGTGTGCCGAGGAGGAGCTGTGACCACTGGTGCAGGGTTCGGCCTCGCGCGCGCGCGTGTGTGGCGATCGCGGTTTAGACCCTTCACACCCTGCACGGGCCGCCGTCATGGCAGCCGACGCGTGCAGGGTGTGAAGGGTCTAACTGCCGGTGCCCCACATAGGCGCAGACACGTAGGCCAACCCTGCACAACCTGCACAAACTTGCAGTCACGCGCGGATATCAATGGGACTAAGGGCTTTGAGATGCCCCCCGGCGCCGCGCAGCAATCGCCCGGCCATCGGCCTCCGGCCGCGGGGGGCATCTCATCCGGGAGCCTGCGGTGAGCGCTATTCCAGACCGGCCGTTCCGGACAGCGACCGGTCCGGCCACGCGAACACTGGAGGGTCCGCGCGGGTGGCCCGCGCCGCGGCGGCTTGCGGCGTATGAGTGCAGCTGCGGCCACCGGATCGAGGCGCCGTTCTCGGCGCTGGCGGCTGTGCCCGCGACCTGGGATTGCCGGTGCGCGCGCTCGCGACGGCCGCGGGAACTGGGCCGCCCGGGCCAGCGCTGTCCGAGCATGACCGTGCCTGCGATTGCTGCTGATGCGCCGTAGCCGGGACCAGCTTGAGCAGCTGCTCGCCGAGCGCCTGGCGCTGCTCATCGCTCGGCGGGCCGAAGTAACCCAGCCATCCTGAAAGGAATCGGCATGACAGCAATCAACGTGACCGTGATTGGCAATCTGACCGGGAATCCAGAGCTCCGGTACACCGCGACCGGGACCGCGGTCGCCCAGTTCAGCGTGGCCAGCAACGAGCGCTACCGCGGTGGCGACGGGCAGTGGCAGGACGGCCCGACGTCGTTCGTGCGCTGCAACGCGTGGCGCGAGCTCGCTGACCATATCGCCGAGTCGCTGGCCAAAGGTGACCGGGTGATCGTGACTGGCACGCTGCGCCAGCGCGACGACGAGGCTCAAGGACGGCACCAAGCGCATGGTGTGGGAGCTGGCCGTGTCCGAGGTCGGCGCGGCGCTGAAATACGCCACGGTCAAGATCTCCAAGGCCCGCCGCGATGGAGCCCCGGTGCCCGAGGACCCCTGGGCAGGTGCCCCGGGCCCGCAGGATTCCGCTGTGCCCGATGAGCCCCCGTTCTGACCCGGGAGGGAACCACCAATGACAGACCGGATGGCCGGGCGGCTGCGCCAGCTGGCCACCGCGCCGCTGACCACACGCCAGCTCGGCGCGATTCACGGGGAGTTCAGGCGGCTGGGTTGCCGGGACCGCGGCGAGCGGCTGGCTATCACGGCCACGCTGGCCCGGACCGGCCCGGTCAGGTTGACGTGGAGCTGACCGAGGCCAGGCGGCCGGTGCTCCGCGCGCTGCGGGGCTGCGCCACGGCCGCGGACCTCGCCGGGCTGCTGGCAGCCCGGCCGCGGCGCCTGCTTACCTGGGATGACCTGGTGGCGCTGGCCGTCCTGATCGTAACCAGCTACCAGCAGCCCGCTACCGGAGTCCGCCGAAGGGCAGGGTAGGCAGCGGGGGCTATCCGGCCGGTCTCGGCGATCAGCAGCTCGGCGCCTGACGGTCCCACGGCCCGGATCGAGTGGGAGTGCCTGGACCGCGGGTGGCGGTGGGAGCTTGTGGCGCGGCATCAGGAGCGGGTCCGCTGCCCGGTGTGCCGGTACCGGCAGCGGATCCGGCTGCCCGGCATCCCAGATGGCCGGAGTCGGCGCCGCGCCGCGCCCATAGCAGCCGCCCCGGACATTCCCCGGCCCGCACGGGTGGCCGCGGCGGCGCCGCCGCACGCTGCGCGGCCCCTCGCGACCCAGCCCGCGGCGCCTGTCGCGGTGGATCCGGAGCCTGCCTGGGAGGATCCGGAGGCTGAATGGGCCGATTACGAGGTTGGGGGGCCGGGCTGCGAGCGGTGTACGCGGCCTGCGAGGGTGCGTGTGCGGCTGAATCATCCCCGTGGTGACCTTCCGGCGGAGCTCCGGTCGGGCCAGGAGCACGATTACTGCGAAACGCACGCGGGAATCGCCGTGGCGGCCTGGATGGTAGCGGTGGGCCGGTTCGGGTCGGCGACCCCGCTGGCCTGGTATCCAGAGCTCTGACAGGGGCCAGCGGGGCAACCGGCGTGACAGCGCCTGAAAAGTGGGACAATAGCTGGTTTAGCTGCGGGTTTCGGGGTGGGACAAGTATGCGTGTGGGACAGGTAGGGCGGGACAAGTATCTGTAAAGCAACTGGGGGTAATTTCCCCCGAATTTTGGTCCAGTTCAGTTTGCATGCCATCCCTTCAACTCACAAAACCGTACCGGCCAAATCCCCCAGATCAGGCCAGTCTCCGGTCATAAGCCACGGTTACTAAGCTTGAACCAGCAAGGCGGCTTAGAGGAGCAGGACGGTAGCAATCACTGCTTATCCTGGGAAATGTGCTCCGGGCTCGGCATGCAGGAGGTTTTGATGGCTTGGAATAATCCGGTTGTTGCTGGCCAGGTCCTGGTTATCCCAGGTATTCAGTCACCTGATTTCAATCTGTCCGCCAAGACGGGCTGGGCTATCCTGCTCAACGGCACCGCCTATTTCTTCGATCTGACCGCAGTAGGCACCATCACGGCCGCGACGATCATCGGGGCCCTGATCGAGAACTCTCAGACCGACCCGAAAACCTCGATCAACACGGATGGCACGATCACGATCACCAACTCTGCCGGAGCGGTGATTTGGAAGGTCGGCGCCGATGGCACCATGACCTGGTACAGCGCGGGCGGAGCGCAGCTCATGCAGCTCAGCCCATCCGGGGTCCTGTCGATCACCGACCCGGCCGCACTGGAGTTCCCCTCGGGGGCCAGCTTCGAGCAGGCCATTGCGTCCATCGGCGCTGGAATCGCAGGTACCTCCCCGGCCCAGTTCATCCAGCTGCTGCTGGCCAGCGCTTCCACGACCACGGCCGGGGCGCACGACCAGGTGCAGCTCGAGCTGAACTCCGCGGCAGCGGACAATTCCTCCGACAGCAATATGGAATTTATCTACGTGCAGTCCGAACGGGACCCCGCACGAATACGCCTCAGTGGATAGCTCCGGGTTCACCATCGATGCGGGCCACGCCGTGGGCGCCAACCCCGGCGCGAACCCGGCAACGCCGGAAACCTGGCAATCCCTGGCGGCCGGTGGTCACCTGCATGGTCCGGGACGGTGTTCTACAAGAAGACCCTGGAAAACGAGGTCATGATCGTGGCGCAGCTCACCGCGCCAGCATCGACCCCGATCAACAACACCACGATCGTCACGCTCCCCGCGGGCTACCGGCCCTCGCTGGCCGGAATCCAGTTCGCGATCGGGTCCAGCTCAGGGACCAATGCCACGGCGACACTAGGCACGGACGGGACCATTCACGCCAACGGTGTGACCAGCACTGGTTCTACCGTCTGGATCGGTCCTATACGTATCCCCCTGGATGTATGAGTAGCCCCGGGATCCGGGCCGCCGGTTATGAGAAACCAGCGTTGCGCGGCAGTGCCTGGCCGACGTCCGGGGTGACCGGGATGACCAGCCGGTAGCGGGCCATCCCGGCTGAGCCGCCGCCCCTGGTGCGGATGATGAGCCCAGCCGTCCGCAGCCGCAGCAGGCGGGCGGACACGGTGCCCAGGTCACACCCCGACAGGCTGGCCAGCCTGACGGCACCCGGGGCCGCCACGCCCTGATCATCGGCGTGGCGGGCCAGTGCCAGCGCGATGCCCACCCCGCCCGGCGGCAGCCCGGCGGCGTTCACCCGCTGTTCCCAGGCCACGCGGTCCCACGTGGGCGGCAGGAGTACCGGGCGGGCGCGGTGGTCCGCCTCGACCTCGCGGCGCAGCTGGCCGGGGTCGGCCTCGTGCACGCGGGCGCCGTTGTCGCGCCGCTCGGCGTGGTACAGGTTCGCTGTAGCCGATCGCGTAGAAGGCCCCAGTCGCGGACCAGCCCGCCGAGTGCGGCGGCGTCCCCGTTCACCGGTCGCTGCCCGCAACGCGGAGCACCGAGGCGACCCGGGCCGCGGCGTCCGCCACGTCGGCGGCCGGGGCGATCCGGTCGGCCCACGGCCACCAGTACCAGCCACGGGCGTACAGCACGGTCTCAGCGAGCATCGAGGCGCCCGGGTTCCGGACGTTAACCAGGGCGGCTTGCCTGGTGGCGCTATCAGCGTCGTGCCGAATCCGCGGGCCCGCAGCTCTGCGGCCAGGGTCTCCAGGATCATGACCGGGTCATTGCCGGGCGCGTGCACCATCGCGTCCCCCTCCGATATCGGTAATCACTGCCTGACAGGCAGTGAACCGCGCGGCGGGCTACGCTGGGCAGAGGTGCCTGCTGCCTGGTGATGCCAGACAGCAGCAGGCAGCAGGCAACGCGATTGGTGCACGCGATGACCGCCTTCGGCGATGAACTGCGCCGCCTCCTGGCCGAGCGCGGCGTGCCCTTGCGCGAGGCCGCGCGCCGCGCGCACTGCGACTCCGGTTACCTGTCCAAGCTGGCCCGCGGCGACCGGCCGCCGCCAGGTGCTGCCCTGGCGGCGGAACTGGACAGGGTGCTGCGCGCCGATGGCGCGCTGGTGGATGCTGCGGCGGACGCCCGGCTGGACGGCATCCCGGGCCCCGAGGACCGCGAACGGCTGCATATGCCAGCCGGGAACCACGCCGCGATGGACGCCGCGGCCGTGGACGCGCTGGCGGCCGTGCTGGCCGTCCAGCGCCGCGCCGAGGATGCTCTCGGGTCGGCCGCGGTGCTGCCCGCCGTCATCGCGCAGCTGAGGGCGATCACGCCCATGGTCACCGAGGCCCGCGGGCCGGTGCGCCCGGCGGTCGTGGACGTGGCCGGGCAATGGGCGCAGTACGCCGGATGGCTGCACGCCAGCCAGCGCCAGGCCGCCGCGGCGTCCGCGGCTGTACGACCGCGGCGCTGGAATGGGCGATCGAGGCGGGCCGCGTGAACCTCGTCTCGGAGATCGTCTCCATGAAGGGCCAGCTGGCGTGGATGGCCGGTCAGCCCGGGCCCGGTGATCGGGCTGTCCCAGGCCGCGCAGCGCGGCGACGGCCTGTACCCGGGCCAGGTGGCCATCTCCGCGGCGCAGGAAGCACGCGGCCACGCCATGGCGGGCGACGCCGCCGAGGCCGGGCGGACGCTCGCGTCTCGCGCTGGACCGCGCCCGGCTGGCCGCGCGAGCGCCGCGACGAGGCGCCGCCCTGGCTCTACTACCACTCGGCCGCGTTCTGGGACCTGCAGCGCGGCCTGGTCTACCGGCACCTGGCCCACGACCCGCGGTACTACGGCCGGGCGGTCCAGGCGCTGCGTGAGGGCCACGCCGGGCTGCCGGAGGACGAGCGGGCATCTCCGACTGGGGCGCGGTGTTCCTGTACCACCTGGCCGCCGTGCACGGCCAGGCGGGCGACGTGGCCGCGGCGACCGCGGTCGCCCTGGAGGTGGCGGCGATCGCCCGGCGGACCGCCTCGGCGCAGCTGCTCGCGATGCTCGTCCCGCTGCACCGTTCGCCTGGCCCGCCGGTATCCGGCCGATGCGGCCGTGGCCGAGCTGGGCGAGGCGATACGCTGACCGCGCGTGCACCACACGTCGGACCGCCCCGCCGGGCGATCGACCGGTGGGGCGTTCCTGTGCCCGGGTCAGCTGGCGCTTTCCCGGTCCCTCACCTGGCCGGGCAGCGGGACCGCCGGGCGGGGCGCGGCGATCGACCGCGGCGGGGCTGAGAGCTCCTGTGCGGGCCTGGACGCAAGGACCCTCACCGCTGACCGCGAGTGCAGCTGCTGGCGCAGCCGCTGCGGGCTGGCGGCCCACCGCATGGCGCCGATGACGCCGCCCATCACCGCGGCGAACGCCACGGCGCAGCCAGCGAGCAGCAGCAGGTGCGCCAGCACGAACGTGGCCACCGCGGCGGCCGCGGCGATCCCGGCGCCGATGAGGACCAGGCCGCCGGGGCCGCGGCCTTCGGTGATGTCGACCCGGGCGGGCCGGAAGTAGACCGGCATCACGCCCACCCCGCCTGGGCGGGCATGAACACGGTCCGGTGCCGCAGCAGGTGCCGGACGGCCAGCGTGCAGCCGGTGGCCACCACCACAGCGACAATGAGCGCGATACGCGGGTAGGCCAGCGCGCACGCCAGCACGGCGAGGATCGGCAGGAGCCTGGTCATGGGTCAGTCCCTCCGGTCGCGGAGACGGTCAGCGGCGTAGCGCATGGCCAGCGCGGCGCCGCGGTGCACGACGCGGGCGCCGAGACGGAACCGGGTGCCGGTGCCGCTGCACCAGCGGCATGCTTCCGGCGGCGGCCCCTGGCGCCCCAGCCGCGGCAGAACCAGCAGCTGTGCCTGGGGCCGGATGAGCAGGAACACGGCGTAGGCGGCGAGTACGGCCAGGGCCGGAGGATGTTGCAGGACGTGGGTCATGGGGTGTCCTCACTTGTGGGCGCGCGGGCAGGCGGCCATCCCGGCGGGGAATCCGCGTGTCGTAGCCGGCGCCGAGCCCTGCTCGTAGCCGTCGTGGTGGCCGGTCTTGTAGCCGGTCTTGAACGCCACGCACAGCGGGCGCTGGCAGTCCCCGTCCGTGCAGGCCTGGTAGTCGTGCTTCGGTCCGGGCCTTCTGCGGCGCGCTTCACCTTGGCCGCGCGCCTTGGCCTGGTCCGCCTTCCGCTTGCCGTGGCGGTGCGGCGGCGCTTGAAGTCGGACTTCGGGCGGCAGGCGTGGGTCAGCGGGTTGCCGTGATCGGCTTGCTGGCACTTCGGGCACTGCCCGAACGACCACTGCGGCCTTGACGGTGGCCTTCCGCGTTGCTCGGTTGGAGACGCACACGTGGCGCAGGCCGCGGGGCTTCCCGCACCGGCCGCAGATGATGTTGAGTTGCGGCGTCCAGGCCACCGGCGCTGACCCCCATGTGCCCGGCTGGGCCGCGGATCGGCCGCTGCGGCCGCAACATCGCAACATCGCAGGTCAGGGCCGGTGCGCGGTGTTGCGGCTGTTGCGGCCCGGTGGTGTTCGCGCAGGTCAGCGCGTGTTGCGGAAGCACTACACTTTCCGCGGGCTCACCGCTACGCATCGCCGGGCTCCGCGGCCGCCGCGACGTCGGCCCGGCTCGCAGCCCGACCGGGCGCCCTTGCCGGTCTCCCGGACGGTCCTGACCTCGACGCTCGAGGCCGCGCAGCTGGCGAGGCGACGGCGTCCTTGGTGATGTCGGCGTAGGCGCCGGGCAGCGATCCCGGCCAGCCGGGCGGCGATCGTCTCGCACCACAGCTTCTCGTCGTCGCCGAAGACCGTCAGGACGTCGGCGGCGAACGAGCGGCCCTCGCCGGGTCGAGGTCCTCGCCGAGCGCGTAGCCGGTCAGCCGCCCGGCCGCTCGCGCATGATCCGGGCGCGGGCGACGATCTCCTTGGCCGCCGGGCCCGTCGAGCTTCTGGCCGCGGCATGATGCGGGGCGCGCTGCCCTCGCCGGAGAAGTAGAAGATCGCCCTTGTCCTCGAAGTCGAACATGGTGGCCCGGATGCCGTTGCTTGTACGCCGAGGTGCCGAGCACCATGTCGTTCTCGATCTGGCCCATGACCTTCAGGCACATCCGCAGCACGGCGTTCGCGCGGATCCCGGTCGGGATGGACTTCGCGTCGGGCCGCTGCGTGGCCAGCATCATGCAGGATGCCGAGCGCCGGGCCGCGCTTGACCAGGTCGGTGGCGATCGCTTCCAACTCGTCGCCGTAGACGCGGGTGCTCGAACATGACCTGGCACTCGTCGACGGCGATCACGATCGGGTGCAGGCCGAGGCGCTTGTCGGCTGGCCAGCTCCGGGCGTGACCTTGTTCTCCGGGCACAGCTCCGGGTGCTCCTCGGCGATGCTCGCGGATCACCTTCGTGCGGCGGCGCATCTCGGTCCGCAGCGCCGCGGAAGTCGGCCACCAGGTACTCCATGTCCTCGGCTCGTCCCCGGCCCGGTAGCGGTGCGCCACCGGCCGCAGCGGCGCCAGGTCCCCGGTGCCCTTCAGGTCGTAGACGTGCATCTCGGCGCGGACGTCCAGGGCGGCGATCAGCAGCAGCAGCCGCAGCAGGAACGTCTTCCCCATCCGGGGGATCGACCCGATGATGATCGAGACGAACATGAGCGTGATCGTGATCGGCCGGCCGCGCTGGTCGGTGGCGAACGCCACCGGCGCGAACAGGTCCGCCGCGCCGCGCCGGGCCAGCGGCCAGGGCGGCTGCTCGGCCTTGGACATGTCCTCGTCGCCGACCCACAGCACCAGCGCGCCGGGGTGGCGGCGGCGGTCGTTCTCCGGCCACACGCAGCCGATCTGGCGGCGCAGCCCGGACGCGAGCTTGTCGCGGCGGTCCATCACCTCGGCCGCGGTGACCCCGTGGGGCAGGTCGGCGACCGCGCGCCAGCCCGGCCCGTCCCGGACGACCGGGTCGCGGAACTCGATCACCCGCTCCGGGGCGTCCGGACTCTTGGCGAGCGCCTGGTTGATCAGGGCGATGCCCAGGCTGGACAGCGCGCGGATCACGATCTCCTGAGTCAGCGGCTCGACGTGGGCGGGCACGACCGCGGTCTGCACGATCGGCTTGCTGGCCGGGCGGCCGATGGTGGCCAGCCACGGCAGGCCCGCGGCGGCGATGAGCAGCCACGCCCACGGCGCGTACCCGGTGAGCAGCCCGGCGGCGAGGGCCAGGGCGACGGCCTCGCCGAGCAGGACCAGGCCGCGGACCAGCCGCGTCTCCCGGGCGTGCTTGTGCAATGTCAGCCACGCGCGGTGATCCCCCTGCGGCGATCACCTCAGACCGCAGGTAGGTCTGCTCGGCGACCCACCACCAGCCCAGCTGGGCGAGCACCAGCCGCGCCACGCCGACCCCCGCCCAGGCGACCGCCCGTACGAGATAGGCCGGGGCCCGCAGGCCATGAAACCGGGCGCGGTGCCAGGCCAGGCTGGCGTGATGCCGGGCCGTTGCGCGGGCGTTGCGCCGCTGCCACTGCTCGGGGATGACCGGCCGCCGCTCGCCCGGGCTTGGCTTCGGCGGGACCACCCGCGGCTGCTCGGGTGCATGCCCGGGCGGGTGCACCTCGGCCGGGTACAGCGGGACAATCTCGGCGCCCGGGTGGTCATCGGCTGGATCGGTGGACATGATGGGTTTCCTCCTTCGGGAGAAACCCGGCTGCGGCGGCTGGCCTTGCTACGGGTGGGGCCGCCGCGGCCGGGGGCTTACTCGGGGTTGTGGCCGTTGCTGTCGGCGAGCACGGCCGTGCGCACTTTCGTCGCCTGCGCGCGGGTCAGCGAGAACCGCCCGGCGAGCTGGTTGGCCGACAGCGGATTCCCGGCCGCCGCGGTGGCCCGCATGCACGCTTCCGCTGCGGCGACGAGATCGGACGGGACGGCGACGGAACCGGCCGCCTGGTGGTGATGCTCGACCACCCGCTTAAGGACCCCGAGACCGACCGCCAGCGCGGCGGCGGCGGCCAGCGGCGGCACCGCGGCAGTGACCCGCTCGGCCACCGAATGGCCGGTGACGTGGCCGACATTCCCGGCCACCGACACCGCCAGCCCGGCCAGGGTGACCGTCCACGCGCCGATCCGGGACCGCCGCGCCCAGGCATCCGCCAGGGCGACGAACAGCGCCAGCTCGCCGACCGCGATGAACACGTCGACCTGCAGCGGCCAGATCGCCGCCCAGCCGCCGGACAGCCCGTGTTCGTGCGCCCAGTCGTACAGCCCGCGGTAGGACTCGGCGAAGCTCACCAGGCTTGCGGCGGCCACCAGAACGGCGATCGTTGCCAGCGCTGCCAGCCGCGGCCCGCGCAAGATCGTGACCATATGGGCCGCCGGGTGCCCGCCCCGTACCTGGCGGTGCAGCCGCGGGAAGCGCCACCCCGGGCGCCAGGCCGCGCTCACTTGGCCGTCTCCGAGGTGTAGGCAGTCCAGGCGCGGGTGATGGCCCCGGATCCGGGGAACAGGTCCGCCAGGCTGTCGCCGGGAGCGGCGCCGAGCAGATCGAAGATCCAGCGGCAGACCGCAGCTGGTTTCGTCCCGATGACCCGGCCCGGCAGGGTGGTCATGGCCGACACGCCGCAGACCAGCGAGTCAGAACGGTGCCCGCGGGCCGGGTCAACCGGCCGGGCCGGAACGTAGATCACGGGTTCCCAGGCGGCCAGCGGCTGCCAGCTGGCCGCCGCGCGCTCGCCGCGGTGCCACGCGGCAACCCGGATGCCAGGCGGGCACAGCGCCAGCACAGCGGGCAGCGCGGCGGCCGAGGTGGACAGTGCCCACCCGTCGTAGGCGGCCAGATGGCCGATCAGCGCGGCGTGATCGACCTCACCGGCATAGTCCGGGTGGTCGCGGTACAGCCACGCCTTGCCTGGATAGGGCGGGTCAGCGTAGACCAGGCGCAACGGCACCACCGCAGCGGCGGCCTCGGCCCGGCCCACGGTCCGGCCGAACCGGTGCCGGGCCTGGCGGCAGCGCTTCGAGCAGCACACCGAATCCCGGCGTGCCGTGGCTGGGATCGGGCGATCGCACCAGGCGCAGGATGGGCGCCAGGCGTCGCTCGCCGACGCGTACGACGCGTCGAGTTCCGCCGCGGTGGATGCGTCGCCCGGATCCGCTTGCGACGCATCGTCCGGGGCCGGCGTGCGACGCGTCGTGCAGGACCTCAGCCGACGTGTCGCCCAGCACCGGCGCCGACGCGTCGTGCAGGCCTCGAGCTGACGCGTCGGCGGCCGCGGCGCGCGACGCGTCCTGGCCACCGATGGCTGACGCGTCGTGTGCGTCGGCGAGCGACATGTCGGCCCGGGCCATGTGCGACGCGTCGCGCTCGGCCGCGAATGACGTCTCGGTCAGCACCGCCGCGGTCACCGCGGGCTCCTGGCGGCCGGGAACACACACGCCACCGCGCGGGGCGGCGCCGCGGTCAGGCATGGGATCTCGCGGCCATCTGGAGCGGGCCCAGCCGCGGCGGCCAGCAGCGCCACGATCAACGCAGCGGCCACCGCGGCGGCCACCGGTAGCCACATCACCCGCCCGGTCATCGCTGCTCCCTGGCGGCCTCGACGGCCGCCACGGCCTCGCGGACGGCTTCCCGGTACTCCGGGCTGAACACCCCGGCGCCGGACCGCCACGTGGCCCACACGCGGTCGCGCAGCGCCTTTGAGACCTGGTACCAGTGCGGGGGGCACATCAGCCGGTCAGCGGTCACCGTGACCGGGCAGGCGGGGATCTTGCACGGGTGCCCGGTGAACTGGGCCGGATGGCCGGGACCGCGGCCAGTCACCGGGTACCAGCCCGGATGATCAGCCCGGCGATTACCGCGCACACCTGCGGTTCCCAGCCAGCTAGCCAGGTCACGATGCGCTGGTCATACGCGCCGAGCTTCACCCCGGCCGCAGCACACGCGTCGGCCAGCATCCGCTCATTGAGCGGCGTCATCTTCCCAGCGCCAGGATCGGCGGCGAACGCTTCATAGACCGCGCGGACAGCCGGGTCGGCCGCGGCCTGGCGGTCGCTCTCGAATGGGCCGTTCACCGGGCACCGTCCCGGATGATCGTCGCGGCGGTGAACACGTCCAGGTCCTCGATCACGCGGGCGAACTCGGCCGCGGTCATCAGGTCCCTGACGACGGCCTGAGCGAACCGGCCGAGGTGAAAGCAGTCCAGGCCGCCCGCGTCCGAGCAGGCACGGCCACGTTTCTGCCCGCACTGCCCGCAGCGGATCAGCCGGGCGGCCTGCTCGCACAGTGCATGCAGGGTCCGGGGCCGCTGGCGGCCGGTCAGCGCCCGCTCGGCGCGGATGATCTCGTCGCATAGTTCGGCTGGGGTGGCGGTCCGCCCGGGCGGATATGAGATCGTCATCGTGGGTTTCCTTCCGGTAGTGCGGATGGATGGCCCAGGGCCCCCGCCGCGGTGCTGAACACCACCGCGGCGGGGCCGCCGGGGTCAGGTGCAGTCGGCTGAGCTGGGAGCGGTGATGTTGCCCGCGGTGAGCGCCTGGCCGTCGTTCTGCCAGGTCGAATCGACCCACTGTGATGCGTCGTTCGGGCACTGCGGGTCGGCGCCGAATCCGGCGGTGTAGCGGTACCAGAACGTCTCGGCCGCGCCGACGTCGTAGAAGGTGGCCCCGGCGCCGAAGAACTGCTCAAGCCATGTCGTGGTGGTGTGCCTGCCAGCCGGGACGTTGCCGGCGTCGTTCTCGGTGGCGGGCATCACGGCGGCGCTGGCGGTCTTCCACGAGCTGTAGAACGTGATGCCGCGCACCCACCCGGACATGCGGCCGGTGACCGCCAGGTCCTCGGCGACCCCGCGGCCGTTCGGTGAGCCGGGCCCGGCAATGGTGGTGAACGACCCGGCGGTGTCGGTGACGCTGCCGGACCAGGCGTAGCAGTGCCCGGTGCCGGTGGATCCGCCGCAGTGAGACAGGGCGACCTCGCCGCCGAACGTCAGGACCGCCTTGCGGGTGAATGCGTCATCGGCCCAGTAGGTGCCGGTGCCGTTGCCGCTGTCGGGCCGGTTGCTGACCGCTGTGCTGGCGGTGTAGGACGCCGCGGTGGACGCCCCGGCCGGGACCGCGCCCAGGCCGAACGCGGTCGCGGCCACCGCCGCCAGGGCGGCGGTGAGCATGCGGATAGTGCGCATCGTTTTCCTTCCAGGGGATGAGTGATCCAGGGCCGCCGCGGGCATGCGGCGGCCCCGGTTTCCGGTGAGGTTGTGCTGGCCCTCTGCTGGCCCCGCGGGCATGGCAGAAGACGATGCGGGATTCCGGCCGCTTAGCCGGGATACCTCCGGTGACCTGCGCAGACTGCGCCAGAAGAGATCACCGGGAACGTGCTTACAGGCAGTCGAAGGGA
>CAVQPP010000408.1:0-4067 GCA_963714445.1 uncultured Actinomycetota bacterium | reverse complement strand
ATCCGCTTGAGCGGGCGCTCAACCTGTCGCTGGGCAACGTCCCGGAACTGACAGGCCGGTCGCTGATCCTTGTGGACCGGTCCGGGTCCATGTTCGACCGCCTGTCGGAGAAGTCCGGGCTGAACCGGGCCGACACTGCCGCGATCTTCGGCTCCGCTCTCGCGGTCCGCAGCGAGCATGCCGACCTGGTGGAGTTCGGCACCACGAGCCAGCCGATCCAGTTCCGGGGTGCCGAGTCGGTGCTCAAGGTGGTGGAGCGGTTCGGCAGCCTTGGCGGGACGAACACTGCTGACGCGGTGCGCCGGCATTTCCGCAGCGGCTTCCACTCGCGGGTGGTCATCCTCACCGACGAACAGGCCCATGGCGGCTTCTACGGAGCGGACCCCACGGCGCTGGTGCCACTCTCGGTGCCGGTCTATACCTGGAACCTGGCGGGCTACGAGCACGGCCACGGGCCATCGGGCAGCGGGAACCGGCACACGTTCGGCGGCCTGTCGGACGTCAGCTTCCGCATGATCCCGTGCCTGGAAGCGGGCCGGGACGCGAAGTGGCCGTGGGAACAGGCTCCGGCCTGATCCCAGGCATGCCAAAGAGCCCCCGGCCGCCACAAAGGCAGCCGGGGGCCCAGCGGTACGTCAGGCCAGCAGCGTCACACCTCCGGCACCCCGGCGTGCTCAGGAACGGCGTGGGGCCTGCGCAGCAGCATGAGGCTCGTCGTCTGCGGCGAGGTGACCCCCAGCATCAGGATGGACGTGATGACCACGTTCGCCGCGCTCACCAGGCCCGGCGTGACGTGCGGGACCCTGAACGCGATCAGGACCGTCCCGATGGCGGCGGCGAAGGCCGTGACCGCCCCGGTGCGGAACGGCCTGGTGTAGATGGCCACGGCGAGGCCCAGGATCGCGGTGACGCCACCCTCGACCGCACCTGTCTGGCCGGCGGTCAGGGACAGGCCCAGGCTGACGATGAGGGCCAGCGCGGCCTGGACGGCGGCCATCACCGTGGCCGGGTCGGTCTGCGCGAGGATGACCAGCCGTTGCCAGAGTTTGGCAGCATGGGAGCCTCCTTACAGGCCGTGGCTGTGGAACCAGGCGACCGCTTCGGCGATGTCGCGGTCAGCGGAGGCGGCGATTTGGCGCACAAGTGCCGCGGCCTCGGCCAGCAGGCCGGCCGGGTCAGGTGCGGGAGCCGGGACGGGCGAGCCGTTGAATGGGCTCGGCTCGCCGGTCAGCTCAGCGAACTCGTCACCGAGGGAGGCGAGGTTGACGCCCTCCGGGTCGGCGCCCTTCGCCGAGCACCAGTCGGTGCTGACGACCGCCCAGATCTCGTCCGCGTACTTCTGCCACCAGGCGTAGGTGGCGCGCTGGATCTTGCCCCAGGTGCAGAAGTAGAGGTAGTCAGCGTCGTAGCCGGCGAGGACGATGCAGTGGCCGCCATCTAGCCCCGCGTCATCCTCCACCACGTCCCAGACCTCGCCGGCCTGGAACTGCGGGAGCGCGTTGTTCGGCAGGTTTACCCCGGCCGACAGTCCGCCGAGCTCGGCACAGGCCGTCTTGATGGCGTCCAGGTTGCCGGGCCGGATCTCCGCGAACGCCGCGATCTTCACCCCGGCGATGCCGTGCTTGCGGAGGTAGCCGAGTGCGTCCTGCACGGTCGCACCCTGGTCGGTCGGGTTCTCACCGGGCGGCCCGGCATTCGGGTCGAAGCCGGAGATGGCCGAGTAGGCGGCGAGGGCCTGCGCGGTTGAGACGGGGGTCTCGGTGCCCTGACCGTAGAAGGTCAGCAGCTCGGCCAGGTGCCCGTCACCGGCGCAGGTGCAGTCGCCCCAGTCCGCGTTGCCGAGCATCCCCCACTCGGGCACGTCGGTCCAGTGCGCCGAGGGCGGGGGCGTGGCACCCGTCAGGTGCGCGGCCAGCTTGATGCGCGGCTTGGACGGGTCGTTGGGCTTGCGGCCCAAGCGGTACGGCACAGAGCCTCCGGGGAGTAGGGACTTGACGGTGGTTACCACCTTCGGCTAGATTGGTGGTAACCACCTAGTAGGGAGCAGGAAAATGGCCAAGTACCGCGTCAGCCTCCAGACCGTCGCGAGCACGGTCATTGAGGTTGAGGCCGAGGACAAGGACGCCGCCTACGAGGCCGCGCTGAGCGCGGGCATGCCGCGCATCTGCGCGCAGTGCTCCGGCTGGGGTGGCCGGCAGAACCTCGAACTCAGCGATGAGTGGGACATCCCGCAGGACCAGAGCACCGACGAGGCCGTGGACGAGGTTACCGGGGCCGATGCCTAACCAGCACAAGACCTCACTACTCGGCTGGCACCCCTCCGATCCGACCCTGAAGCCCTGGATCGAGTCGGAGGCCAGCCGGCGGGGGATCACGCGCAAAGACCTGCTGGACGAGATGGCGGCCGAGTACCGCGAGAAGCACGACCCGAGGGAGAGCGAGCGATGAGCGGAGCCCGGAACCTGCACAGGATCATGGGAGCACTTGACCGGATGCGCCGGGACGCCGCCAGTGGCCAGTGCAACCTGCACCCGGCGCTGCCTGCCGCTGGCTATGTGGAGTCGTGGGATCTCCACCCGAAGGGTGCCTGTGTGGCCTGCCTTGACCAAGGTGAGCGGCTTGGCTACACGGTCCACCGCGAGAAGCACGACCCAGACCCGAAGGAGAACGGACGATGACTGACCGCAAGATGTTCCGCTACGTCGTCCCCGTGGACGACCAGATGCACCTGTTCGATCTGACGGGCGACCCGGTCGCCGTTGCCGCCACCCCGGATAGCCGGTCCGTGGAGTTCTGGGCCGAGTACGACCCGGATGACGGTCGGACGGATCGCGGCTTCCAGGTGTTCGGTACCGGCCAGCCGCTTCCGGACGGCGTCGTATGGACGGGCACTTGCCCGCGCACCGCTGACGGCTTGGTCTGGCATCTCTACGAAGTGCTGGAAGCCTAAGGCCGGAATTGCCCGAGGGTGCCGCCCACCCATCAACTAGAGTTCAGCCTAATTGATGGGTGGGCGGCACCTCGGCGCGAGCCCGCGAGCAGCGGAACCTAACCGGAGGACCCCCCTCGGCGCAGCCACCCCTAGTTCATGCCGGGTTGGAACCATCCGGCAGATCGAACTCGCCGGCCTTGACTCCGGCGGTGAACGCGGCCCACTC
The DNA here is from genome assembly GCA_963714445.1 of uncultured Actinomycetota bacterium. GTDB lineage: Bacteria > Actinomycetota > Actinomycetes > Streptomycetales > Catenulisporaceae > Actinocrinis. The sequence goes on along the minus strand of CAVQPP010000408.1, from coordinate 909 downwards.
GGCCGGGGTGAACCGGAGCACTGTCCCCTCGTGGTCCTTGGAGTCGCGCATGGCCGCCCCGTCGCCGGCGAGGCTCACTTCCACGCACGCACCGCCATTGCAACCGCTGGACTTCTGCCAGCCGCTCACGAGTCCTCCAGTGTCACGTCGATCAGTTCGGCGGTCTCCGTCCGCTGCACCCGCAGCAGGGTGGCGCCGTCCGGCACCGCGAGCCGCGTGGCCCCGTCCTGTGCCGTCAGCGTCACCGTAACCCACGCCCCGCCGGGCAGGAACTGGCAGCGGACCCCCGTCGCGTTAGCCCCGGCACCGAGGAGCGCATGCTTCGTGCCGGCCGGGAGCGTGACGGGGATGAACGCGAGGGTGGCGGGCAACTGCATGGGCTCATGCCTCCGGGGTGGCTTGGGTGTGCGCTTGCCGAGTGCCGCGCACATCGCCGCGAGGGTGGGATAGTTCGCCACGTCCCGGTCCAGGGGCGACTGCGACCATTGGTGGATCGCCCACGTCGTCCACGGCGCGGGCACCTGCGGGTGGCCGGGCGGCGAGCCGGGGTCAGCGATCCACAGCGGCAGGTGGCCGAGCCCGGCACAGTTGCCTTCCCCGGCGAAGTCCAGGAAGGTGTAGAGCACCGGCTTGCGGCCGGTTTCCCGCTCGAGCAGCCCGCACACGTCCTGCGCCCACCCGGCCACGGCGGAGGCGGGCAGGCCGTCGGTGACCTCGTGGTCCAGTGCCACGCCGTCGCCAGCGTCCAGGGTCTTGCCGAGTGACGAGAGGAACAGGTCCACGGTCCGCTGGGCGGACATGCCGGGATGGCCGAAGCAGTACGGCAGCCTGCCGATCCCCGCGGCCTTGAGTGCGGCGAGGTCGGCCAGCGCGTCCGGGTCCACGTAGGAGCCTGCGGCGCTGAGGGCG
>CAVQPP010000407.1:0-36820 GCA_963714445.1 uncultured Actinomycetota bacterium | reverse complement strand
GATGAAGCAGATCCGCGACCGGGCGCAGCGCGAGCTGGACCGGCTCGACGAGGTCTGGGCCCGGTTCAAGGGCCTCAAGGTCCAGGACCTGGAGGGCGACGAGATCCTCTACCGGGAGATGCGGGACCGCTTCGGCCTGTACTTCTCCGGTGGCATGGGCGCCGCGGCTTTGCAGAAGCGGCTGGAGACCTTCGACCTGGACGCCGAGGCGGAGAACCTGCGCGAGATCATCCGCAGCGGGAAGGGCCAGAAGAAGACCCGCGCCCTCAAGCGGCTCAAGGTCGTCTCGGCGTTCCTGCAGACCAACAACTCGCCCAACGGCATGGTGCTGGACTGCGTCCCGGTCATCCCGCCGGACCTGCGCCCGATGGTGCAGCTCGACGGTGGCCGGTTCGCCACCTCCGACCTGAACGACCTGTACCGCCGGGTCATCAACCGGAACAACCGCCTCAAGCGTCTGCTCGACCTCGGCGCGCCCGAGATCATCGTGAACAACGAGAAGCGGATGCTGCAGGAGGCCGTGGACGCGCTGTTCGACAACGGCCGTCGCGGACGCCCGGTCACCGGCCCCGGCAACCGGCCGCTCAAGTCGCTGTCCGACATGCTCAAGGGCAAGCAGGGCCGCTTCCGGCAGAACCTGCTGGGCAAGCGCGTCGACTACTCGGCCCGTTCGGTCATCGTGGTCGGCCCGCAGCTCAAGCTGCACCAGTGCGGCCTGCCCAAGGCGATGGCGCTCGAGCTGTTCAAGCCGTTCGTGATGAAGCGGCTGGTGGACCTGAACCACGCGCAGAACATCAAGTCCGCCAAGCGGATGGTCGAGCGGGCCCGCTCGGTCGTGTGGGACGTGCTGGAAGAGGTCATCACCGAGCACCCGGTGCTGCTCAACCGCGCGCCCACCCTGCACCGCCTGGGCATCCAGGCCTTCGAGCCGCAGCTGGTCGAGGGCAAGGCGATCCAGATCCACCCGCTGGTGTGCACCGCGTTCAACGCGGACTTCGACGGCGACCAGATGGCCGTGCACCTGCCGCTGTCCGCGGAGGCGCAGGCCGAGGCCCGCATCCTGATGCTGTCCTCGAACAACATCCTGTCGCCGGCCAACGGCCGTCCGATCACCGCGCCGACGCAGGACATGGTGCTGGGCCTGTTCTTCCTCACCATGAACCGCGAGGGCGTGACCGGCGAGGGCCGCTCGTTCGGCTCCATCGGCGAGGCGATCATGGCCTTCGACGCCAAGGAACTCGACCTGCAGGCGCCGATCGACCTTCGGCTGATCGAGGCCGTCCCGCCGCGCGGCTGGGTGGCTCCGGACGACTGGGAGTCGGGACAGCCGTTCCGGCTCAAGACCACGCTCGGCCGGGCCCTGTTCAACGAGGCCCTGCCGCTGGACTACCCGTACGTCAACGAGCCGGTCGCCAAGAAGCAGCTGTCCAGCATCGTCAACGACCTGGCGGAGCGCTACCCGAAGGTCCAGGTCGCGATGACCCTGGACAACCTGAAGGCGGCGGGCTTCTACTGGGCCACCCGCTCGGGTGTCACCGTGGCCATCGAGGACATCGTGGTGCCCCCGGCCAAGAGCCAGATCCTCGAGGGCTACGAGGCCAAGGCGGACAAGGTTCAGAAGCAGTACGAGCGCGGTCTGATCACCAAGGACGAGCGCCAGCAGGAGCTGATCTCCATCTGGACCGAGGGCGACCAACGAGGTGGCCAAGGCGATGGAGGCCGACTTTTCCGGGGAGAACCCGATCTTCATGATGGTCGACTCGGGCGCCCGAGGGAACATGATGCAGATGCGGCAGATCGCCGGTATGCGTGGCCTGGTGTCGAACGCCAAGAACGAGACCATCGCGCGTCCGATCAAGGCGTCCTTCCGTGAGGGCCTGACCGTGCTGGAGTACTTCATCTCCACGCACGGCGCCCGTAAGGGTCTGGCGGACACCGCCCTGCGTACCGCGGACTCGGGTTACCTGACCCGTCGTCTGGTGGACGTCTCGCAGGACGTGATCATCCGCGAGGAGGACTGCAACACCGAGCGCGGCATCTCCATGGTCATCGGGGTGCCCACGGCGAACGGCGTGCTGCGGCGTGCCGACGACGTCGAGTCCTCGGTCTACTCGCGCAACCTCGCCGAGGACGTGGTGGTCGAGGGCAAGACGCTGGTCCAGGCCGGCGCCGACCTCGGCGACGTGGCGATCGGCGAGCTGATCAAGTTCGGCGTGTCCGAGGTGAAGGTCCGCAGCGTCCTGACCTGTGAGAGCAAGGTCGGCACCTGCGCGATGTGCTACGGCCGCAGCCTGGCCACCGGCAAGCTGGTGGACGTCGGCGAGGCGGTCGGCATCATCGCCGCGCAGTCCATCGGTGAGCCGGGTACCCAGCTGACGATGCGTACCTTCCACACCGGAGGCGCGGTCGGCGGCGACGACATCACCCAGGGTCTGCCGCGAGTCATCGAGCTGTTCGAAGCGCGCACCCCGCGCGGTGTCGTCCCGATCGCCGAGGCGGCGGGCGTCATCAAGATCGAGGACACCGACCGGACCCGCAAGATCGTGATCGTGCCGAGCGACGGCAGCGAGGAGATCGCCTACCCGGTCTCCAAGCGGCTGCGGCTGCTGGTGTCCGAGGGTGAGGTCGTCTCGGTGGGCCAGAAGCTCGCGCAGGGCGCGGCGAACCCGCACGACGTGCTGCGCGTGCTCGGCCAGCGGCAGGTCCAGGTGCACCTGGTCCAGGAGGTCCAGAGCGTCTACCGGTCGCAGGGTGTGTCGATCCACGACAAGCACATCGAGATCATCGTCCGCCAGATGCTGCGCCGGGTCACCATCATCGAGACCGGTGAGTCGGAGCTGCTGGCCGGCGACCTGGTCGAGCGCGGCAAGTTCGAGGCGGAGAACCGCAGGGTCATCTCCGAGGGCGGCCAGCCGGCGTCCGGAAGGCCGCAGCTGATGGGCATCACGAAGGCGTCCCTGGCGACCGACTCGTGGCTGTCCGCGGCCTCCTTCCAGGAGACCACCCGAGTCCTGACCGACGCCGCGATCCACGGCAAGTCGGACTCGCTGGTGGGCCTGAAGGAGAACGTGATCATCGGCAAGCTGATCCCGGCAGGCACCGGCATGCAGCGCTACCGCAACATCAAGGTGGAGCCGACCGAAGAGGCCAAGGCCCAGATGTACTCCCTGGCCGGCTACGACGACCTGGACTACGCCCCGTTCGGCGTGGGATCCGGCCAGGCCGTCCCGCTGGAGGAGTACGACTTCGGCGGCTACGCCGGCTGACGCCAAGTCAGCCACGGCAGCGCCACGCACGACCGTGCCCCCGGCCCCGGAAACGGAGCCGGGGGCACGTGGTTTTTCAGGGCACGGTCACCGCGCGGCTGGTTGGCGCTATGGTCGGCTCATGAACACCGAGGGCGACTACGAACTCGGACGGCCGCGTTATCAGGCTGGGCCGGGGGAGCAGGGCGCTGGGGGACGGGTTGGTCCACCGGGGGCTGGTGCGCCACCGCCTGGGCAGGAGACGGTTAACAAGACCGCGCCGGCGGCCGTTGCGGCTATGGCATTCGCGGCGATCGGGTGGATGCTGCCGGTCTTCGGGGGCGTCATCGCGATCCGGCGGGCTAAGGCGGCGCTGCGGCAGATCGAGGCGGCTGACGGCGAGTTGGACGGCGTGCCGCTGGCGGTGTGGGCTCGGCGGCTCGGGTGGGTATACGTCGTCGTCTGGAGCGTGGTGCTGTTCTATCTCGCGCTGCAGCTCTACGTCGGGATCACGAACATGATCGTGCCAAAGTGATCTCTAAGGAGTGATCGTTACAGTCAAGTAGCAGTTCGGCGCCTCTGTCGTGCTTTCTCGGACGCGAGAATAGATCGCGGCGCGGGGGGCACTGGCCAGTCGCGTCGCGGATCTCACTTCTTCGCTCGGCTCGACAATTTTGCATGTTCCGGCCTTTTGGAGGCGCGCGGATGACGCTTGGCCGACCTGGTGCACTGCTGGCGGCCCGGTACCGGCTCGACCGGTTGATGGGCAGCACCGGATCCGCGGAGCGTTGGCAGGCATACGACGAGCGACTGGCCCGGCCGGTGATGGCGCGGTTGTCGCTGGCTGCTGGAGACGCGGCGTATGAAGAGGCCACGCAGGCGGCGCTGGAGAGGTTGGCTGGGCTCAATCATCCTGGCGTGGCGGCGGTGTATGACGTCGGGACGACGGATGAGCTGGGCGACGGGGCGGGGAGTGCGGATAGCGCGGCGGGCGCGGTTAGCTATGCGATATCTGAGTGGACGACTGGCCGGACGCTTGGTCAGATCATGGCGACGGGTCCGCAGCCGTGGCCGCGTGTTGCCGACTGGGGGCGTCAGATAAGTGGGGCGCTGGCCGCGTTGCACTCGTTGGGGATCGTGCACGGTGCACTTGGGCCGAATAGTGTCGCGATTCATGATGACCGGCAGGTGAAGATTCTCGACCCGGGGCTTGGCTCGGTGGGTGAGGATGAGGCGGAGTCTGACGGGGAGTCAGACGATGTGTACGCGCTTGGGCTTCTGTTGTGGGAGGCGGGCGTCGGTGCGGGGGATGGAGAGGACGCTCAGGAGTCAGAACCAGAGCTGGAGCGGTTGGGGGAGGCGGGGGCTCCGGCTGAGCTGACGGCGCTGCTAGCCGAGATGCTGGATGGGGATCCGGCGCGTAGGCCTACTGCGGTCGTGGCGCAGCGGCGGTTTGTGCCGTTCGCTGCTATCGAGCGCGTCGGGGACACGTTGCCGGAGATGCCGGCTGCGACGACCCAGGGCTCGATGGCCCGGCGTACTACCGATGAAACGCACGCGATCGTGCCTACGCCGGAGGTTGGGCTTGCACGGCCTACTGCGGTTACGCAGCGGGTTGGGCCGCCTGCTGGTGCTGCTGCTAGTGCGGCTGCGGCTCGGGCGGCGGCTGAGCGGGAACAGCGTCGGCGGCGGGGAATGCTGATCGGGCTGGTGCTGTTGCTAGCTGCGATTGGGACGGGTGTTGGGCTGCTGATAGCGAATCTGCACCCGTCGAACGCGGCGAATCCAGGGATTGGGGATACGGCCGTTCCGTCGGTTAGTCCTGGGACGGTTACGTTGCCTAGCGGTTCGGCTAGTCCTAGTCCGAGCCAGGCGTCGACTAGTGCGGCGCCCCCTAGCAGCCACGTGCCGAGTCGGTCGCCTAGTCCTACTGGGAGGTCTTCGAGTCCGTCCGCGTCGGCGAGTTCGTCGCCGTCGTCCACGCCGCTCATCCGCGGCTTCAGTTCGGCGCCGGCGAGCCCGGTGCTTCGTCGCCGCCTTCGGGGGCGAGCGGCAGTCCGGCGGCCGGCGGTCCTGGTGCCACCCACTCGCCTGCGCGTTGAGCCGACCGTCGAGTCGGCTGTGGCCTTCGGGGATAACGGATTTGAGCACTCGTCTCGGCATGCGAGAATAGATACGGTGTTGGCGTTGTTACACCGTCGGTGTCGTGCGGCTGGCCGTTTTGACCGGAGGCACGGCGCGTCGGTACGCTCTCACCTTGTGCCTGGGGTGTCCCCGGCTGTCCGTGCGCGCCACGAGGATGCTAACTGCTCGTGACTCGCGACCAGTCCCACTTGGGACCGCACGGAGCTCTCACGGGTGGATCGACCCGCTCCACTGGGTTGGGTTCTTTCCATTGAGGGCAGCCGCGACACACCCGACCGCGTGGGTCGGAGGATTCGGACATCGCGGCGGTAACCGGATGCCTCGGAATTCTCGAAGGCCTCAGGTTCAGGCGCAGCGCTAAGACAACAATTTCGCCAGAGGAACTGCCTGGCCGCCGCTCTGCCCGAGAGGGCATGGCGCCCGGCTGAAGGCTTGGCATGATCGGAAGACGGAGTAGTAGTGCCCACGATCCAGCAGTTGGTCCGCAAGGGCCGGCAGGACAAGGTCACCAAGACCAAGACTCCTGCGCTCAAGGGCAGTCCCCAGCGGCGCGGTGTGTGCACCCGCGTCTACACGACGACCCCCAAGAAGCCGAACTCGGCGCTGCGGAAGGTCGCTCGTGTGCGACTGTCCAGCGGCATCGAGGTCACGGCTTACATCCCCGGAGTCGGCCACAACCTGCAGGAGCACTCGATCGTGCTCGTGCGTGGCGGCCGAGTCAAGGACCTTCCCGGCGTGCGCTACAAGATCATTCGCGGCTCCCTGGACACCCAGGGCGTGAAGAACCGCAAGCAGGCTCGTAGCCGCTACGGCGCCAAGAAGGAGAAGAAGTAATGCCTCGCAAGGGCCCCGCGCCGAAGCACCCGGTCGTCATCGACCCGGTCTACAACTCCCCGCTGGTCACCTCGCTGGTGAACAAGGTCCTGCTGGACGGCAAGCGCTCCACCGCCGAGCGCATCGTCTACGGCGCCCTCGAGGGCTGCCGCGAGAAGACCGGCACCGACCCGGTCATCACGCTCAAGCGCGCCCTGGAGAACGTCAAGCCGACCATCGAGGTCAAGTCCCGCCGCGTCGGCGGTGCGACCTACCAGGTCCCGGTCGAGGTCCGGGCCGGCCGGTCGAACACCCTGGCGCTGCGCTGGCTGGTCACCTACTCCCGCGCCCGGCGCGAGAAGACGATGACCGAGCGGCTGATGAACGAACTGCTGGACGCCTCCAACGGTCTGGGCGCCTCGGTCAAGCGACGCGAGGACACCCACAAGATGGCGGACGCCAACAAGGCCTTTGCACATTACCGCTGGTAACAGCAGTAATCGTGTGCACCGGACCGCTGGTAATCACGGACGGCGGAAGGCACCGGCGCTGAACCGCTGGAAAGCCGGTACACCCTTTTCCGACTCGCGAAAGTAGACGAGCCACCATGGCCACGAACGCCGCGCTCGACCTCGCAAAGGTCCGCAACATCGGCATCATGGCGCACATCGACGCCGGTAAGACCACGACGACTGAGCGCATCCTCTACTACACGGGGATGAGCTACAAGATCGGCGAGGTCCACGACGGCGCCGCCACCACCGACTGGATGGAGCAGGAGCAGGAGCGGGGGATCACCATCACCTCCGCCGCTGTCACCTGCCACTGGAAGACCGACGAGGTCGACCACACCATCAACATCATCGACACCCCCGGCCACGTCGACTTCACCGTCGAGGTGGAGCGCTCGCTGCGCGTCCTCGACGGCGCGGTCGCCGTCTTCGACGGCGTGGCCGGGGTGGAGCCGCAGTCCGAGACGGTCTGGAACCAGGCCAACCGGTACGGCGTGCCCCGCATCTGCTTCGTCAACAAGCTGGACCGCACCGGCGCGGAGTTCCACCGCTGCGTCGACATGATCGTCACCCGGCTCAACGCCGTCCCGCTGGTCATGCAGCTGCCGATCGGCGCCGAGGCCGACTTCAAGGGCGTCATCGACCTGGTGACCATGCAGGCGCTGGTCTGGAACCCCGAGGCCAAGCTCGGCGAGATGTACGACATCGTCGACATCCCGGCCACGCACACCGAGGCCGCCGCCGAGTGGCGCGACCGGCTCATCGAGACCTCCGCCGAGGCCGACGAGGAGCTGATGGAGCTGTACCTGGAGGGCACCGAGCCCACCGTGGAGCAGCTTTACGCGGGTATCCGCCGGGCCACCCTGGCCTCCGCGATCACCCCGGTCTTCTGCGGCACCGCGTTCAAGAACAAGGGCGTGCAGCCGCTGCTCGACGCGATCGTGCGGTACCTGCCGTCCCCGCTGGACGTCGAGGCGATCGACGGCCACGCGGTCAACGACGAGGAAATCGTGCTGCACCGCAAGCCCTCCGACTCGGAGCCGCTCTCGGCGCTCGCGTTCAAGATCATGACCGACCAGCACCTGGGCAAGCTCACCTTCGTCCGGGTGTACTCCGGCCGGCTCGAGACGGGCACGCAGGTGCTCAACTCGGTCAAGGGCCGCAAGGAGCGGATCGGCAAGATCTACCGGATGCACGCGAACAAGCGTGAGGAGATCCCGTCGGTCGGCGCGGGCGACATCGTCGCGGTCATGGGCCTTAAGGACACCACGACCGGCGAGACGCTCAGCGACCAGGCCAACCCGATCATCCTGGAGTCGATGAACTTCCCGGCTCCGGTCATCTCGGTGGCGATCGAGCCGAAGACCAAGAGCGACCAGGAGAAGCTGGGTACCGCGATCCAGCGGCTGGCCGAGGAGGACCCGTCCTTCCAGGTCCGCACCGACGAGGAGACCGGCCAGACGATCATCGCCGGCATGGGCGAGCTCCACCTGGAGATCCTGGTGGACCGCATGCGCCGCGAGTTCAAGGTCGAGGCCAACGTCGGCAAGCCGCAGGTCGCCTACCGGGAGACCATCCGCAAGGCGGTGCCCGAAGGTCGAGTACACGCACAAGAAGCAGACCGGCGGCTCCGGCCAGTACGCGCGCGTCATCATCGGCATCGCGCCGATCGAGGAAGGCGACGGGTACGAGTTCGTCAACGCGGTCACCGGCGGTCGCATCCCGCGGGAGTACATCCCGTCGGTCGACACCGGCTGCCAGGAGGCGATGGAGTTCGGCGTGCTGGCCGGCTACCCGCTGGTCGGCGTGAAGGTCACCCTTCTGGACGGCGCGTACCACGAGGTCGACTCCTCGGAGCTCGCGTTCAAGATCGCCGGTTCGATGGCTTTCAAGGAGGCCGCCCGCCAGGCGAGCCCCGCGATCCTCGAGCCGGTCATGGCGGTCGAGGTCACCACGCCCGAGGATTACCTCGGCGATGTGATCGGCGACCTGAACTCCCGCCGTGGCCAGATCCAGGCCATGGAGGAGCGGTTCGGCGCCCGGGTCGTCAAGGCTCTGGTGCCGCTGTCGGAGATGTTCGGCTACGTCGGCGACCTTCGGTCGAAGACCTCGGGCCGGGCCTCCTACAGCATGCAGTTCGACTCCTACGCCGAGGTTCCCAAGAACATCGCGGAGGAGATCATCAAGAAGGCGCGCGGCGAGTAGCCCAAGCCGATTTCCACCGTTAAGCCGCCGGGCGCTCAGCCTGAGCGATCCGGCACCGCAACCGTCCACAGGAGGACATCGTGGCGAAGGCGAAGTTCGAGCGGACTAAGCCGCACGTCAACGTCGGCACCATCGGCCACATCGACCACGGCAAGACCACGCTGACCGCGGCGATCACCAAGGTGCTGCACGAGAAGTACCCGACGCTCAACCAGGCCTCTGCCTTCGACCAGATCGACAAGGCCCCCGAGGAGCGTCAGCGCGGTATCACCATCTCGATCGCGCACGTCGAGTACCAGACCGAGAAGCGCCACTACGCGCACGTCGACTGCCCCGGTCACGCGGACTACATCAAGAACATGATCACCGGTGCCGCGCAGATGGACGGCGCGATCCTGGTGGTCGCCGCGACCGACGGTCCGATGCCGCAGACCAAGGAGCACGTGCTGCTGGCCCGTCAGGTCGGCGTGCCGTACATCGTGGTCGCGCTGAACAAGACCGACATGGTGGACGACGAGGAGATCCTCGAGCTCGTCGAGCTCGAGGTGCGCGAGCTGCTCTCCGAGTACGAGTTCCCGGGCGACGACCTGCCGGTCGTGCGCGTCTCGGCGCTCAAGGCGCTCGAGGGCGACGCCGAGTGGAGCGAGAAGCTGCTCGGCCTGCTCGACGCGGTCGACGAGTTCATCCCGCAGCCGGAGCGCGAGATCGACAAGCCGTTCCTGATGCCCGTCGAGGACGTCTTCACGATCACCGGCCGCGGCACCGTGGTGACCGGCCGGATCGAGCGCGGCGTCATCAAGGTCAACGAGACCGTCGACATCGTCGGCATCAAGGAGCAGAAGCAGACCACGACGGTCACCGGCGTGGAGATGTTCCGCAAGCTGCTCGACGAGGGCCAGGCGGGCGAGAACGTCGGCCTGCTGCTGCGCGGCACCAAGCGCGACGACGTGGAGCGCGGTCAGGTCGTGGTCAAGCCCGGCTCGATCACCCCGCACACCGACTTCGAGGGCCAGGTCTACATCCTGTCCAAGGACGAGGGCGGCCGGCACACGCCGTTCTTCAACAACTACCGTCCGCAGTTCTACTTCCGGACGACCGACGTGACCGGTGTGGTGACCCTCCCCGAGGGCACCGAGATGGTCATGCCGGGCGACAACACCGAGATGTCGGTCCAGCTGATCCAGCCGATCGCCATGGAGGAGGGCCTGCGCTTCGCCATCCGCGAGGGCGGCCGCACCGTCGGCGCCGGCCGGGTTACGAAGATCGTCAAGTAGTACCGGTTAGGTAGTAGCTCAAGCAGTAACCGCCGCGCGGCGGGACGGGTCGTGGGGCCCTTCCCGCCGCGCGGCGTTTTTCTGCTCGCGGATACCGCCGGATCCCGGGAGCTTGGAGGGGCGTTCATGACTGCCGCCATCCCGGGTATGGCGCGAAGGCGCGGCGGCTATCATGCCGTGCAGAATCGGAGACGTCAGGGGCGGAAGACAGTGCAGAGGGCTTCAAAGGCCGCGCGCGCGACGCGGACCTCGGCGGTGAACGGGTCCATATCCGCGTCGATGTCCGGGTCCATATCGGGGTCCGTATTCAGGCGGCTGCGCCGGATCGCGGCACTCGGCGCGGCGCTGGCGATCGCCGGGAATCAGTGCGCGTGGGCGACGTCGATCACGGTGGACAACCTGACGGGGACCGCGCGGCAGGAGTGGTGGCTCACCGGCTCGATGAACTACGGGGCGACCTGGCCGACCTCTGTGGGGGACAACGTCACCGTCGCGGTCGTCGGCGACGAGCTCGACCTCAAGTCCGAAGACCTCAAGGGCGCCTTCGTCAATCCGCAAGGCTTCTCGCCCAAAGTGCCCGCGCTGGACACGAAGCCGTCGTCACCTGTCTGCTATGACACCGAAGTCGCCTCGCTCATCGCAGGGCGCGGACACGTCACGCCGAGCGGACGTGACGGCACGGTCGGCATCGCGCCGCACGCGCTGATCATGCCGATCGTCATCGTCCCCGGCTTGGATGGGCTCGCGACCGTGACCGACACGGTGCAGTCCATCCAATCCGCCGTCTCAGCAGGCGCCAAGGTCATCCAGCTCGACTACAAGACACACGCCGACCCCCGAGTCACCGCAGCGGTGCAGGACGCGACCGCGCACGGCGCGATCGTCGTAGCCCCGGTCGGCGATAACGGGAACGCACAGACCTCTGCCACGCCGGCGAACGTGCCCGGCGTGATCGCAGTGGCGGGTATTCAGCGCTCTGACCTGAAGCACTGGGCCTCCTCCGTGTCCGCGCCCTACGTTCAGGTCGCGGCTCCGGCAACGGACATGACCGTCGAGGAGCCGCGTAAGCAGTACGGGGTCAAGTCCGGCAATGCCTGCGCCGCCGCACTGGTTTCCGGTGAGCTGGCGGACGTCTGGTCGCTGCATCCGGGCTGGACCGTCACCAAGGTCAAGAACGCGCTGATCCAGACGGCCAGTGGCCACGGAACGCGCGTCGACGACCAGATCGGTTACGGCATCGCGAACCCGGCGGAGGGCGTGCGTTACACGCCGCCTGCGCCGCCGCACCCGAGCGCGTCCGCGTCGTCGTCTTCGAAGCCTGGCTCCACCGCTTCCGGTGGTGGCGGATCGTCGTCGGGCGTCGGGCAGATCGCGCTGATCGCGGGTGCCGTCGTGGTGGGGCTCGGGCTGATCGCCGGGCTCGTCGTGTTCCTGAAGCGTCGACGTCCGCGGCGGTACATCCTGCCGGAGCCCGCGCCGCTGCTTAACCGTGGTCCGCTGGATTATCCGGATGAGTATCCGTCGGGTGAGTATCAGCAGGCCGAGTACCCATCAGGCGAGTATTCGTCGGGCGCGTACGAATCCGAGAGCCATCAGTACCGCGATGCGTTTACGCCTCCTGAGACGCAGACGCAGCAGGAATCGTCAGGGTACGCTTACCCGAACGCTCCTGTGTTCCAGCAGGGGCCTGTCGCCTTCGACGAGCGCGGATACACGGTGTACCCGCAGTCGCAGGAGCCGCCGCAAGAGTCGCCGCCTCAGGCCGAGGCGGAGGAGCAGCGCGGACCTGCGCCGGACGAAGGCGACTCGGGGATGCCGCCACAGCAGTAGCTGCCGGGGCAGTGGATGAAATGAGCGACTCGATGTACCGGCCAACGGGGTTGGGATAGTCGGCATGCTGCTGCAACTATCCGGTCGGCGATGGCTCGTGGTGATGGCACTCGTCGCGCTGGTCATCGGCATCGGCGCGACGGTCATGGCCGAGTCGGCATCCTCGGGCGGAAAGTCGCCGCAGACCATCACCACGGTGGCGGCGCCGCCGAAGCTGGTCAAAGGCAAGCTGGGTTTCGGCATCTCTTATGGCGACACGCTGACCTGGCGCTCGGACAAGGACCTCGCGCAGGCGCTCGACGACGCGATCTCCATTGGCGCCACGTGGATTCGGGTGGACCTGTCCTGGAACGACATCCAGCCGGATTCCCCGGCCAAGTACATGTGGCAGCGGTTCGACCGCGTCGCCTCAGCGGCGCAGGATCGCGCGCTGAACGTGCTCGCCACGATCGCGTATACGCCCAGATGGGCTCGCGTTCAGGGTTGTACTACCGGGCCGCAGTGTGCACCCACGTCCTCGTCGGCATTCGCGGCGTTCGCTCTCGCGGCGGCTAAGCGGTACGCGCCGATGGGTGTCCACACGTGGGAGGTGTGGAACGAGCCGAACGACGGCTTCTGGGCGCCACGCCCCGATCCGGCGGCGTACACGACGCTGCTGAAGTCCACCGCATCGGCACTGCGGGAGGGCGATCCGCAGGCGTTCGTGATGATGGCCGGGCTCTCGGCGGCGAACAGTGACGCCGCGAAGAGCCGCATCTCGCCGATCGACTTCCTGATCGACGTCTTCAAGCTCGGCGGTGATCGGGCCGTGGACGCCATCGCGTACCACCCCTACAACGGCCAGTATCTGCCGAGCGCGAGGACCGCTTTCGGCACGGCGTACGAGAAGATCGACAGCACGAAGATCAGCCTTGCCTCCGTGCTGGCCGACTTCGACGTCCCCGACATGCCGATCTGGATCACCGAGACCGGCGCGCCGACGAACGCCCCGGGGCCGGTGGCGGATGGCCGGACGTTTCAGCCCACCGCGCAGCACGTAACCGAGGTGTTCCAGGCGCGGATCGCTTCCGACGCGGTCGCCACGTTGGCCGACGATCCGCATGTCGCGACGCTGTTCTGGTACTCCGATCGCGATGCCGCGCTGCCGAACGACTTCAGCGACATCGCCGCGTTCTTCGGGCTGCGACGATACGACGGCTCGAAGAAGCCGGCGTATGACGCGTTCAAGCAGGCGATTGCCGCGTACGACAAGGCGCATCCGTGAACAAGTCTCGGCAGCATTGGGTCGTCGTAGCGGCCGCGCTGATCGCCGTTGGGGCCGCGACGGCGGCGGCTGAGGCCACTTCGCACGCCGCGTCGTCCGCATCGGGCGCACATTCGGCTCCGACGCCTTCGACGAACGTGACGCACGCTCAGCCGGCCGGACCGGAATTGCAGTTCGGTATCGACTACAGCGACACTCTCCCGTTCGAATCCCCCTCGCAGCTCGCCACGAGCCTGGACGACGCGACGGCCGTCGGCGCGCAATGGATCCGGATCGACCTCGGCTGGGAGGACTACCAGCCGTTCGCGACCTCCGCGCCTGACTTCACCCGGCTGGACGACGTCGTCGCGGCGGCCAATGCGCGGAACCTGAAGCTGCTGGTCACCCTGGGCTATCCGCCGAAGTGGGCGCGCCAGACGAGCTGCGCTGCCACGGCGGCGTGTCCGCCGGCGAGCGTGACCGAGTTCGCACAGTTCGCGCGCGAGGTCGCGACTCGGTACGCGCCGAAGGGTCTGCACGGCTGGGAGATCTGGAACGAGCCGAACATCGCGGCGTGGGCCCCGGGCCCGGACCCGGCGGCGTACACCGCGCTGCTCACCGCGACAGCAAAGGCGATCCGCAAGGCCGACCCGCATGCCGACATCCTGCTTGGCGGACTCGCGGCCCAACAGCCGGCGCCGGGTGCGCCGTACCTGTCCGTGTATGACTTTCTGACTGCTGTGGGCCAGGCGGGTGGCCTCAAGTCGGTGGATGGGGTCGGGTATCACCCTTATCCGACCAACGGCACGATCACGGCGAGCGCACCGTTCCAGGCGATCAGCAGCGCGCCGAAGAACATCGTCGAGGCGCTGGCGGAGCAGGGCGCCGGCCAGCTGCCGATCTGGATCACCGAGACCGGTGCGGACGTCATCGAGGAGAACGCGCAGCACCCGGACCCGGCCATCGTGCGGGCCCAGACTCAGACGCAGACCCGGGTGGCGACCGACCTGGTTCCCGTGCTGGGCGCGAATCGACACGTGGCCGCGATGTTCTGGTTTTCCGATCACGACGGGCCCACGGCCGCCCTGCACTTCGGCCTGCGCTCGGCGACCGGCGAGAAGCGGCCGTCGTTCGCGGCGCTGCAGGCGGCGATCACGGCGTATGAGAAGCAGTACGCGAATGCGAAGTGAGCCCGTCATGACGGATACTCCGCGGCTGTCCGTGCTGGTGCCGTGCGCACCTAACTCGCCGTATCTCGGCGAGACGCTTCAGTCGATCGCGAAGCAGACGTTCACCGACTGGGAGCTGGTGCTGGTTCTCGATGGCGAGAGCGCGGAGAACCGGCAGGCGGCCAGTCTGCTGCCGCCGGACAAGGTTCGCTTCGTGATGACGCCGAGACCGCGTTCGGGGCCGGCCGTCGCGCGTCAGACAGGGCTCGCCGTGTGCCGGGGCGAACTGCTCGCACTGTGCGACGCAGACGACCTCTGCGAGCCGGAGCGCTTCGAGCGCCAGGTCGCGCAGTTCGACCGCAGACCGGGACTCGGACTACTGACCACGTGGGCGCGGCGCTTCGACAGCAGTACCGGCGAGGATCGCGGCGCGCTGCACTGCCCGACGCAGTTGCCGGACCTGGCTCGCAGGCTGCTGCTGTACAACCCGCTGACGACCTCCTCGGCGATGATGCGCACCGCGCTGGCGCGCGAGTTCGGCGGGTTCGAGGAGCGGGCCATTCGGGTCGAGGACTACGACCTCTGGCTGCGGTTCCTTGGTCGGGCTGAGGTTGCAGCGCTGCCCGAGGAGTTGGTGCGGTACCGCGTGCACGACGGGCACTACAGCTCGGGGCGGATTCTCGGGCCACAAACCGGGATCATCAGGCGCGAAAAGGTCGCGGCGGCGCGTCGGCTCGGGATGAGCGTTCCGCTGACGCTGCTGCGGCACGCGGCGTGGCTTGGCGTGCAGGTGGCCAGGCGGCGTTGGTAGCCGGCTGGACTAGCGGTGCCGGGCGACGGCTTCCAGGCTGAGCCGCTCGTGACGCTCGACGATGCGGTCTAACGAGAAGTCAGCCGCGCGTTCCGCAGCCGCTGCACCAAGCTGCCGCAGCGTTTCGTGGTCTCCGGCCAGGCGGCCGATCGCCTCGGCGAGTCCGATCGCGTCGCCGGGAGCTACGAGCAGGCCGGTCTCGGGGCCGACGAGTTCCGGCAGGCCGCCGATGCGTGACGCGATAACCGGACGTCCGCACGAGTACGCGTCCAGCACGACGCGGCCGAAGGCCTCCGGCCACAGCGACGGCACCACGACGAGCGCGCTGGCGGCGAGTTGGTCGATGATGCCCGCTCGATTGAGCCAGCCGGTGAAGCGCACCTGCTGACGCGCGATCAGGTCGGCGGCCAGGCTTTCCAGGCGTGCGCGGTCCGGACCCTCGCCGATGATGCTGAGGCGCAGCTCGGGGTTACTCGCACTCGCGCGGCGGAAGGCGTCGATCAGTACATTGACGCCCTTGACCGTGCTCAGCCGTCCTAGGAAGACGATTCGGTTCGGGTCCTCGATCGGCAGCGGCGCGAAGCCGTCCTCGCAGGTGTTCGGGATGGCCGTAATCGGCAGCTTGGGCAGATCCCGCGCGATGCTCTCGGCCATGAACTCGCTGACCGGCGCAGCGGCCTCGATGCCGCGCAGCCAGAACCGGTAGGCCGGACGCTGGACGAAACGCAGGTGCAGGTACCGCAGTCGGTCGGCTGCGGACAGGCCGGTCGGCTGCGTGGCCGAGGGCAGATTCCAGCGCAGGAGCTCCAGCATCCAGTCCTCGGGGCCATGCGCGTACATCACGCGCGGGTAGTCGCGGGTGGCCGCGATCAGCGAAGGGCTGAAGCCGCCGACGGTGTGGAAGTGCACGCAGTCGGGCTGAAACTCTGTCAGGATTCGGCGGACGTGCCGGTGGCCCTCCCGGTACCAGAGGTGGCTCATGAGCCGTCTCGCAGTGCCACCGCTGATGGCAGGGATGAGTGTGTCAGCGAAGAGCGGCTGGCCCCTCCAGAGATGGTCGGTCGCGACGATGGTGACGTCGTGGCCGCGCTTCCTAAGCCCCTCGCTGGCCAGACGTACCGACTTCTCGGCCCCGCCCGCTTCGAATCCGAGATCGATGAACTTGAGGATCTTCAACGCCGGCTCCGGGCTGTCGGTATGGATTGGCGGCGGCAGTGCGCGGCCGCACCCGCATCCCGACCGCCTCGGGCCGGTTCCACGGGAAGAACAGCGGCTCGGTCGGCGTGTCGGCGAACGCCGCCTCCCAAGCCGGCGTCCCGCTGTACACGAGGCGAGGTTGCGGGGCGGTGGCGTCGTCGTCGGGAGTCGAAACAGTGGACGGATGCGGCGGGATGCAGACCGCCGCGGCGAGGCCCGAAGCGAAGTTCCCAAGCACCCACGCGTAGCCGATCCAGTCCAGGCCGCGCGAACTGAACGCGGCTGCGAAGCCGACGATCAGGACCGTGTAGATCACGTTGCTGATCACCAGCTGCCGCATCCGGCCGACGATGCGCAGCGCGTTGCTTGCCCACGTATTGAACGCGACCGCTATCGAGCCCAAGGACAGGATGGTCAGCACGCCCTGCGCGTGCGCGACGTATTGGCTGCCGAAAAGGGAGAGCACCGGGACGCGTAGCGCGGTGATGGCCAGCGCGGCAGGAACCATCACGGCGGTCATGATCTTGGCGGCACGGCGCAGCAGGTCGGCGGTCTTGGCCGGATCGTGCGCTCCCTCGGCGAACAGGTTGTCGCCGATCGCGTGCGAGATCGCCGTCAGCAACGTCGCGATCTGATAGGCCAGGAAGTAGTAGGCAGCCTGCGCCGGCCCCAGCGCGCGTAGCACGATCGACGGCAGTACCAGCAGCGGGAAGAGGTTGAGCAGCGCGGACGTGTAGCTCGTAGCCGAGTACTTGGCTTGCTCACGCAGCCGCGTGCCCCGCGTGCGAAAGTCGAGCCGGAAGCCGACCTTGCGGTACATGAAGACGAACGACGCCGCTACCGCGACCGCGTAGCCGACTCCCGTCGCCGCGACGATCCCGACAGCGCCGAGCGCGACGAGGAAGACCGGCATCGCCAGCTTCGCCAGGCTCTGGATGACGCCGTCGACGAGCGTGTTGTACTGCGGTATCCGCGCCCCGATGAACACGGAGTCCGTCAGCAGGTTGACCGCGGCGAAAGCGCAGATCGCGACGAACGCGACGGCCCACGCCGGGCTGTTGCGGATGAACTCCAGCTGCGGCCCGAAGATCCCGAGCCCGGCCAGGTAGCCCGCGCCGAGCAGGCAACTGGTCACCGTCACGGCGGCCAGCGCTAACGAGATCTGGCTGTTGCGCGCCTCGGCTGGCGCGGGAAATCGGATCAGAGTCGCGTTGAAGCCGAACAGGCTCAGGTACGAGATCAGCGAGATAGCCGAGAGCAGCGAGGTCGCGAGGCCTATTCGCTCGGCGGTGTAGAGGTGCGCGACCAGTGCCCAGAAGACGAAGCCGATGCCCGCGGTCAGTCCGGCCGAAGCCATCAGGAACAGCGAGTTCTGCAGCATCTTGACCGTCGGGCGACCGTGCCTAGCCATCGGCGGTCCTGCGAGCGCGCAGCACGAACAGCGCGACCGTCGCGCCGACGAAGCAGATGACGGCGACCGTTCCCTCGGAGGGCGTCGCCGAGAAGTGCGTGAATTGCATGCCGGTCGTCTGCGGGTGCGTCACAGAGTTGACGCAGAGGTACGTCCACACGAGGAGCGCGTAAGCGACGATCGTGCGCAGTGCTGCATCGAGCAGGCCACGGCTACCCTTACGGCGCACCCAGAACGCGCCGGTGCTCGCGTGTAGCCCGAAGGCGGCGAGCGCGGAGCTGAGCAGGCAGATGATGCCGAAGGTGTCCCGGCGGACCGGTAGCACGGCCGCGATGTGCATGCTCAGCACGTTGGGCCGTGCCGCTGCCAGCACGGCGACGTAGACCCAGCCGAGCAGACCGGCGACCATGGCGGTTTCGGCCGCGGCACGGATCACGGTCTTCACTGGTCTACCTCGGGCTTTACTGGCGTCCGCAGACGCGGCGGTATTCCTCTTTCAGCGCGGCGATGTGTTCCGACCAGGCGAAATGCTTCTCCGCGTAAGCGCGGGCGTACCGCCCCATCTCCTCCCGCAGACCCCGGTCGAGGGCGATCCCCCGCAGCCGGTCACGCAGCACGGCCGCATCGCGCGCGACCAACGATACGCGATCGCGGTCCAGACCGTAGGGCGCGTAGCCCGGATCGTCGCTGGTCACCACCGCAAGACCGCAGCTCATCGCCTCCTGCACGGTCAGCGGGAAGCCCTCGGACTCGGACGGGAGCGCGAAGATATCGCAGGCCCGGTATACCGCCGCCACCTGTTCGGGTGACAGGGCACCGAGATAATGCACGCCTTCGCGCTGTTTCAGCGTGTCGGCCGCGCCGGAGCCGACGATGACGAACTGATAGGCAGGGTCGGCGGCCTCGAGCAGCAGATCGAAGCCCTTCTTCGGCACGAGGCGCCCGACGAAGAGGACGAGGACACCGCGTGGCGGCAGATTGAACCGTGCGCGTGCTGCCTCTTGGTCGGCCGGGCCGGCGGCTGGGCGGAGCAATTCGATGTCCGCGCCGTTGGGCAGGTGGCGCAGCGCATCCGGCGGCGCGCCGAGGCGGCGCGCGAACTCGGCGACGCTCGCGTTCATCGTGAGGACAACGCGAGCCCTGCGCATCAGCAGCCTGCCAGCGGTGGCATACACGAGCCGCTGCACGAGCTGCACCACGTGCGACGCGTGCGCGACCATCGCGACGTGTTGCGTCAGCACCATCGGCGTGCGGCTGACGACTGAGGCGAGCCAGGTCGCCCACGACGTGAGATAGAAGCAGTCGTGCACGTGGACGACGTCCGCCCACCGAGTCCAGCGCCACGCCCGCAGCAGCAGCGATGGCGCGACGATCGGGAACGGCACGCCTGCCTTCCGCTCGAGCCCGTTCCACGCGCGCACCCGGACGACGGTTACCGCGCCTTGCTGCGTCACGCTGCTGAGCTCGCCGCTGGTGAGTACGACTACTTGCGCGCCGTCGGCGGCGAGTCTCGTCGCCTCTTGATGGACCACGTTCTCGATCCCGCCGACGTGCGGTGGGTAGTAATGGCACACCAGCAGTACTCGGAGTGCTGAATCATCCGGTCTTCTCATCGGTAGATCACCACACCGGAGCTTGAGTAGATCTCGTTCTTCGTCGTGTCGAGCAGCTTGCGCGGATATCCGTAGGTCACCAGGCTGCCCCGGTAGTTGATGGTGTCCTGGCCCTTGTCGACTGCGGCGGGGCCGAGCAGCACATAGTCGCTTGGCGAGATCATCGTCGGGAAGACGGTGCCGATGGCCGGCCCGGTGTAGACGGACTGGATCTCGTTGTACGTGAACAGGTTCGCCTCGATGGACTGCTTGCCGGTAGTCGTGGGCGCGGTCACGATCCGCTTCTCGATCCAGCTCGCCGCAGTCTGTTCCGGCTGCGTCGGATAGTAGAGGTCGTAGTACTGCCCGGCATTGGCCAGCGCTAGCTGCGCCGGATATCCGCCGGTCAGCCGGGGGAGCGCGCCGCTCAGGTCGAGCAGAATGCCGGCCATCACCGCGCAGACCACCGGAACCGCCGCCGACTTCGCCCAGCGCAGGGCCCACAGCAGACCGACCGCCATGAACGGCCCGACAAAGTAGATGCCCTGCTGGAACGCGCGCAGCAGCCCGTAGTCGACCGAGAACTGCGGGACGAGGGTCAGCAACGCCAGCATCCCGAGCGTGCCGACCGCCAATGCGATCTGGTCGCGGTTGGGCCGGAACGCTCGGCGGCGGGAGAAGACCGCGACCGCGAGGCCGAGCACTATGAGCAGTTGCAGCCCTGCCGCGATGCCGCTGCGCGCGGCGCCATTGACCGTGGAGACGGGAACCCCGATGGATTGCAACCGCTGACCCGCGCCGGTCAACGGCATGTCGGGCTGGGAGACCACCGGTGTCTGATACTCGTCGACGGTCGAAAGAGGGAGGAAGACGCCCTTCACCCGAGCAGGTTCCGTTGAGCTGATTGTCTGATCGCGATAGTCGCTGAGCCGCTGCGTGTCCGATACCTGCGTGCCGCCGAAGAGGCTGCTCGACGCGGCGGACGAACCGGGTGCGTTGCCCTTGCCCTGCAACTCCTGCAGCGCGGCGTTGAGCGTGGTCTGGAGTTGCCCGCTGGTGTGCGTGACCGGCCCGGCCCACAGCAACGCGAGGATCGCGGCGACGACAGGAATCCACGGCTGCACGAAGCTGCTCTGCCGGTGCCACACCGAGCGCCGTCTGCTGCCACGCAGCTTGCTGGCGAGCCGCCAGCAGACGTCGAACGCCGCCGCGCCGCCGAGCACGATGAGCAGCACGTAAGAGGTCGAGTAGTGCGCGAGCACGACGCCGCCGAGCAGGGCGGTGAACGCCAACCGCCGAGCACCCAGGTTGCGCTTGCGGTCGGTGGCGACGACGAGCGCCGAGCCGAGCAGCACGAACGCCACTTCCTGGCGGCCCAGGTAGACCATGTCGGTCATGAACGTGGGGAAGCTGACGAAGAACACCGCCGCCAGCAGAGCGACCAGCCGTGGGGCGAGGTTCTGCGTCGCACGGAAGAGCGCGGCCGGGCTGGCCGCGAACAGCAGCGGCAGCACGATCTTGAAGACGCCGATCCCGGAGATCGCGGTGAGCTGAACGAACGCGATCGGCAGCAGCGTGATGCTCAGGCAGGCGTTGTAGGCGCCGGGATACAGCGTGATCTCCCAGCGCCGACCGCCGTAGTTGCGCCGGAAGTACTCGTATTCGGTCTGGATGTCGTGCCCGGTGATCAGCCATCCGCGCAGCGAAGTGAGCAGAAGCAACGCGGCGCCGGCGCAGAACACGCCGGTCACCAGGACGCCCGACGAGTAGCGTTCCCGCCGCACGATCAACAGCGCGAGATACGCCGCGACGGCTGCGTACGCCGCGATGCTGACTCCGGGGCCGAAGCCGTTGTTCAGCCGGGTCGCGCCGGCGATGGCCAGGAGGATGCAGGCGGCGCCTGCCGACACGACGGGGACCAGGCCGTCAGGCAGGCGACCGTCGGGCAGGACGCCGCGCAACGTGAACTCGCGCCGGCTGAAGCCCTCCGGCAGCGGCTCGGACTCCGGGCTGAAGGCGCCGATGAGGATGTTGCCGGCGGCGAACCCGGCCGCGATCGGAATGCGCGTGAGCGGGTGCTGATCGCCGGCGAGCTGCGGCAGGTAGTTGATGCCGAGCAGGAACACGAAGTCGGTCAGCAGTGCGAAGCCGAGCGCGAGGAGCAGGGCGCTGTCGAGGCCGGTGACGAGCCGACGGCTCAGCCCCAGCCACAGCGCGATCGGCGCGCCGAGGATCAGCCAGAGTCCGGCGGTGGTGCCGAGCAACCGAACCGCACCGAGCGACGAGGTCGGCGCGCCGAGCACAGCCACGACCCCGGCGACCGCCGTCGCGACGAGGACGATCGCCCGCCCGCTCAGCGCGCGGGGCACGACTGGCTCCCCGCCTGCTCGTAGACCTGCTGGTACACCTTCTCGACTTCGGTGGTGACCGCCTCCCAGGTGAACGCGCGGGCTCGCTCAGCGCCGAGCCGCGCCAATTCGGCGTGTGACGCGGTGTCGCGCGCCAGTCGGTCGATCGCCGCGGCGAGCGCCGTCGGGTCCGGTTCGACGAGCACTCCGGCGCCGTCGACGAGTTCGATGTTGCCGGGGACGGCTGTGGCGAGCACCGGCAGGTTCGCAGCCATCGCCTCCATGACGACGAGCGGCATGCCCTCCCGGTCCGAAGGCAGCACGAAGACCTGCGCGTTCGCGTAAGCCTCGACCAGCTCCGTGCCGTGTAGGCGGCCGGCGAACTCGACTGTATTGATCAGGCCCAGGCGCGCGGCCTGTGCTTCGAGCTGTGGCCGGAGTTCTCCGTCGCCGACCAGCCGTAGCCGCACCGGCTCGGTGACCAGGCTGAGCGCGTCGAGCAGACGCGCGACGTTCTTCTGCGCGCCGAGCCTGCCGACGTAAAGCAGCCGCAGCGGACCGGCTTCCGGAGTGCGCGGCGGCAGGAAGTACTCGGACGCGACGCCGTTGGGCACGACGAATATGCGCTCAGCGCGCACGCCGTAGTAGTCCTGCAGAAACGCCGCCTGAGGCTGCGTCAGCGCGATGACGCCCGCCGCGCCGCGCAGAACGCGCCCGAAGAACTGCTTCTTGTAGATCGGTAGCAATCGGCCGAGCGGTCCCGAGGCGCCCACGTCCATGTGGAAGTGCACGAGGTACTTCATCCGGCGCAGCCGGGCGCTTAGCCACACCAATTCGGGGATGAGCGCTTGGGCGCAGTGCAGGTGGATGACGCTGTCGCGCGGGATGGTGAGGAGCGATCCCAACATGCCAGGCGCGACTGAGGTATGCGCGACGCTGACTGAGCGGTGCCGCCGGACCTGAACTCCGTCCTCGGTCGCACGCAGTGGCGCCTCCGCTGCCCCCGCGTTGGTCGTCACCACGTGAACCTCGTGCTGCCGCTCGGCGAGCGTCGTCGCGAGGATCTGGACAACGCGCTCGAGGCCGCCGAGCAGCGGCGGATAGTTCGGCGTGACCTGGACTATGCGGTGCATTGGGCCGGTCACGTCCGGCCGATTCGGTAGTGCAGCGTCTGCTGGGTGCCGTTCAGCGAGACCCAGATCATTGCGGCGTCGGGGGTGACGGGCAACGTCACCACGGTTGTCGTTGCCGTGCTGCCGTGGGTGGTGACCTTCGCCGACGCCTTGCCGTTCACTGCCCCCGACGCGTTGACCGTCCATACGTTCAGGCCGTAGTTGCCCTGCGGGGTGTCGGCGCTCTCGACGGTGAGCGGCACGCGCAGCGCGGCGCCGTCGATGGTCGGCTCGCTGGTGAAGTAGATCGTGGCGTACGGCTGCGGGAGTCGTGTGAATGACTGCTTAAGTACTGTCTGCACCGGGCTGAGCGCCAACGTCCCGGCGAGCGCGACGATGGCGACGCCGATCGCAGCCAACGTGCCCCGTCGGCGGATCAGGCTCGGCCGCTTCCGCCGGGCGCAACGGCTGCGCGGTGCCGATGTGGCGCGCGGTGTTGATTCCCGTTCCCGCTCGGGCGCGGGCTCCGGTTCCGGCTCAGCGCTCGGCGGCCGCCAATCCGTCAGACCGTCGTCATAGTGTTCGGCAGGCATTCCGCTGCGCCACCCTCGTTCCCCATCCTGGCGCCAGCGTGCTCCCGGGTGCCAGCGTCGTCGCCAGAGTCGGCCGCAATCATACGATCGGGTGCTGAGCCGCCGGATCTGCGCAAGCGGTGCGCGATCAGGTGCGCGAGGTTCTTCGCGCCGTCGCGGACCGAGTTGAGCTTGACCCGGCCGCCGCGCACCCGGTACTCGATCGGCGTCTCCGCGACGCGGTAGCCGGCGCGCACGGCCGCGTTCTTTATCTCCTGCGAGAACGCCATCCCCGGCGACCGGACGTCGATGCCCGCCCACACGTACCCGCGGAAAATCCACATCCCCGACTGCGAGTCGCGGATGCTGTGCCCGAACAGGATCCGTCCCACCGTGCTCAGCACGTGGTTCGCGATGAAGTGCGAGTCCTTCATCGCCGAGCGGTTCGCCGAGTGCAGCCGGTCGGTGGTGAGGAACTCGACGTCGTCCCGGTCCAGCTTGGCCAGCAGTTCCGGCAGGTGGTCGAACGGGTAGGTCTGGTCCGCGTCCCCGGAGGCGATGACCTCGCCCTTCGCGGCGTTGAAGCCGGCGCGGTAGGCGTTGCCGTAGCCCCGCTCCGGCTGGAAGATCACGGTCGCGCCGAGACTCGCGGCGATTTTCCCCGTGTCGTCGGTGGAAGCGTTGTCCACCACCAGGATCTCGGTCTCCCAGCCGAGCTTCGCCAGCCGCTCCACTGGGATCATCCGCAGCACCGCGGGTATGTTCTCGGCCTCGTTGAGTGCAGGAATGACCACGGACAGTGTTCGCATTTACGTCCCCCGGTACACAGCTGTGTGCAGTCGTCGCCGACGGCTTCCTTGCCCCCTTTAAAAGCTGCGCGATCTTATCAGGCCCGTTCGATGACCCCGCAAGGCCGGGAGCGCGCTATTGGCGCTCCGTAACAGAAGTCTTACATTTCGACCAGAGGATTGTCGGATTCGGTAGCCGTGTCGGCCACGGTAGGATGGCCGGTCTGTCCAGAGGTTTGAAGCTCCGGCGGCCGGATTTGGTCTTCGGTGTGGGCTCCGGCATACTGGACAGGTTGCTTGGCGGGAGCTTGTCTTCCGTCTTGCGCCCGGAGTGAAGTACCAGCCACTCGCGGAGTCTCGCCAGAAGGCGTGGAGCTGCGCGGTGGACCTCCAGGGCCCGCTCATCAGCGATGGTGACCGGTAGGGCTGTGCCCTGCTGTCGGCTTTTCTGTGCGGCAGCAGCGCGACACGCCCGACCGCGTGGGTCGGAGAAAACCGGACAGACGGCTCCAGACAGATGAATACGGACACGGCTTCGGGTACGGTCCGCGGGCTCGGCACCTGCCGATTCGTGGATGACGGTCCGGGGCCACGGGACCATTGCGGACACCCGCAGGGGTCACTCGAGTGAGTGCTTTCGCGGCCATCGGTCGTGACGGCTCCGCAGCGGTTTCACGAGTAGAAGGAATTCGAAGCAGCCATGGCGGGACAGAAGATCCGCATCAGGCTCAAGGCCTACGACCACGAGGTCATCGACTCCTCGGCGCGCAAGATCGTCGAGACGGTGAGCCGCACTGGCGCGCAGGTCGCGGGCCCGGTGCCGCTGCCGACCGAGAAGAACGTGTACTGCGTCATCCGCTCGCCGCACAAGTACAAGGACTCGCGCGAGCACTTCGAGATGCGCACCCACAAGCGGCTCATCGACATTCTCGACCCCACCCCGAAGACGGTCGACTCGCTCATGCGGCTCGACCTGCCGGCCGGCGTCGACATCGAGATCAAGCTCTGAGGACCTGACGATCATGGGCAAGCAGATCAAGGGCGTCCTGGGCGAGAAGCTCGGCATGACGCAGGTCTGGGACGCGGAGAACCGGGTCGTCCCGGTCACCGTCGTCAAGGCCGGACCGTGCGTCGTGACCCAGGTGCGCAGTACCGAGAACGATGGATACAGCGCGGTGCAGATCGCCTTCGGCGAGATCGACCCGCGCAAGGTCAACAAGCCGCGCAAGGGCCACTTCGACAAGGCCGGCGTCACGCCGCGCCGCCACCTCGTGGAACTGCGCACGGATGACGCCGCCGAGTACTCGCTCGGCCAGGAGGTCACTGCCGAGACCTTCGAGGCCGGAGCACGCATCGACGTGGTCGGCACCTCCAAGGGCAAGGGCTTCGCGGGTGTCATGAAGCGGCACAACTTCAAGGGCCTGGGTTCCTCGCACGGTACCCAGCGCAAGCACCGCTCCCCGGGTTCGATCGGCGCCTGCGCCACCCCGGGCCGCGTGTTCAAGGGCGTGCGGATGGCCGGCCGGATGGGCAACGCGCGGGTGACCGTGCAGAACCTGACCGTGCACGCCGTCGACGCCGAGAAGGGCCTGCTGCTGATCAAGGGCGCCGTCCCCGGCCCCAACGGCGGCGTCGTGCTCGTCAAGACGGCTGCTAAGGGCTGATTGGGATGACCACTACTCTGACTGTCGATCTCCCCGCGGAGATCTTCGACGTGCCGGCGAACGTGCCGCTGATCCACCAGGTCGTGGTGGCGCAGCTGGCGGCGGCCCGCCAGGGCACTTCCAAGACCAAGACCCGCGGCGAGGTGTCCGGCGGCGGCAAGAAGCCGTACCGCCAGAAGGGCACCGGCCGCGCCCGCCAGGGCTCGACCCGCGCGCCGCAGTTCACCGGCGGTGGCGTGGTGCACGGCCCGGTGCCGCGCGACTACTCGCAGCGGACCCCGAAGAAGATGAAGGCCGCCGCGCTGCGCGGTGCCCTCTCCGACCGGGCCCGCAACGGCCGGGTGCACGTCGTCGACGCCTTCGACGTCGCCGAGAAGCCGCACACCAAGACCGTGATCACCGCGATCAAGGAGCTGACCGGGCGCAGGCACGTGCTCGTGGTGCTCGGCCGCGAGGAGCTCAACGCCTGGAAGTCGCTGCGCAACCTGCCCGAAGTGCACCTGCTGTACGCCGACCAGCTCAACACGTATGACGTGATGGTCAGCGACGACGTGGTGTTCACCAAGGCCGGGTACGACGCCTTCCTCGCCGGTCCGGCCAAGAAGGCGGACGACGCCGAGGGGAGCGAAGCCTGATGCCCGCGTACGACATGTACAACGCCGCGCGCGACCTGCTGATCCGGCCGGTTGTCTCGGAGAAGAGCTACGCGCTGCTGGACGAGAACAAGTACACGTTCATCGTGCACCCGGACGCCAACAAGACGCAGATCCGCCAAGCGGTCGAGCTGCTCTTCGACGTCGAGGTCACCGGCGTGAACACGATCAACCGCAAGGGCAAGCGCAAGCGCACCCGCGCCGGTTGGGGCAAGCGCCCTGACACCCGCCGCGCCATCGTCTCGGTGAACCCGGACCCGAAGGACGCGAGCAAGAAGAGCCGCATCGACATCTTCGGGGGGCCGGTCTCCTGAGGCCGGGCAACCGAGGATACGTAGAGGAATTCTGAAGCCATGGGCATCCGCAAGTACAAGCCGACGACTCCGGGTCGCCGCGGCGCCAGCGTTGCCGACTTCGCCGAGATCACCCGGGACTTCCCCGAGAAGTCCCTGGTCCGTCCGCTGCACTCGAAGGGCGGCCGCAACGCGCAGGGGCGCGTGACGGTCCGTCATCAGGGTGGCGGCCACAAGCGCGCCTACCGCGTCATCGACTTCCGTCGGGACGACAAGGACGGCGTGCCGGCGAAGGTCGCGCACATCGAATACGACCCCAACCGCACCGCGCGCATCGCGCTGCTGCACTTCGCCGACGGCGCGAAGCGCTACATCATCGCTCCGGCCAAGCTGCAGCAGGGCGACCGGATCGAGTCCGGCCCCGACGCCGACATCAAGCCGGGCAACAACCTGCCGCTGCGCAACATCCCGACCGGCACGATCATCCACGCCATCGAGCTGCGGCCCGGTGGCGGCGCGAAGATCGCCCGCTCGGCCGGCGCCAGCGTGCAGCTCGTCGCCAAGGACGGCCCCTACGCGCAGCTGCGCATGCCCTCCGGCGAGATCCGCAACGTCGACGCGCGCTGCCGCGCGACCGTCGGCGAGGTCGGCAACGCCGAGCAGAGCAACATCAACTGGGGCAAGGCCGGCCGCATGCGGTGGAAGGGCAAGCGCCCGACCGTCCGCGGTGTGGCGATGAACCCGATCGACCACCCGCACGGCGGTGGCGAAGGCAAGACCTCCGGCGGACGCCACCCGGTGTCCCCGTGGGGCCAGAAGGAAGGCCGCACCCGCCAGCCGGGCAAGGCCAGCGACAAACTCATCGTCCGCCGCCGCAAGGCGAACAAGAAGCGCTAGAGGAGGAGGTCAAGATGCCGCGCAGTCTCAAGAAGGGTCCCTTCGTGGACGACCACCTGCAGAAGAAGGTGGACGTCCAGAACGAGAAGGGCACCAAGAACGTCATCAAGACGTGGTCCCGGCGCTCCATGATCGTCCCGGACATGCTGGGCCACACCATCGCCGTGCACGACGGCCGCAAGCACATCCCGGTGTTCGTCACCGAGTCGATGGTCGGTCACAAGCTCGGCGAGTTCGCGCCGACCCGTACGTTCAAGGGTCACGTGAAGGACGACCGGAGGTCGCGCCGTGGCTGAGAACAAGGCCAAGGACCTGCCGGAGAACCAGGCGCTGGCGCAGGCCAAGCACATCCCGATGACCCCGATGAAGGTCCGTCGTGTGATCAACGAGGTGCGCGGGCTGCCGGTGGACAAGGCGCTTGCTTACCTGAAGTTCGCGCCTTGGGCCGCCGCCGAGCCGGTGTACAAGTGCGTCGCGTCGGCCGCGGCCAACGCGCGCCACAACAAGAACCTGTTCGGCGACCTCTTCATCACCGCGGCCTATGTGGACGAGGGCCCGACCCTCAAGCGCTTCCAGCCGCGCGCGCAGGGTCGCGCGTACCGGATCCGCAAGCGCAGCAGCCACATCACGGTCGTGGTGGAGGAGTTCGTGCCGGAGCGCGTCGAGACCGGTAACGCGAAGAAGGGCAGGACCCGGTAATGGGCCAGAAAGTCAACCCGCACGGGTTCCGCCTGGGCATCACCACCGACTTCAAGTCGCGCTGGTACGCCGACAAGCTGTACAAGGCGTACGTCAAGGAAGACGTCGCGATCCGCAAGCTGATGACCACCGGCATGGAGCGCGCCGGCATCTCGAAGGTGGAGATCGAGCGCACCCGTGACCGCGTGCGCGTCGACATCCACACCGCGCGTCCGGGCATCGTCATCGGCCGCCGCGGCGCGGAGGCCGAGCGGATCCGCGGCGAGCTGGAGAAGCTGACCGGCAAGCAGGTGCAGCTGAACATCCTCGAGGTGAAGAACCCCGAGATCGACGCGCAGCTGGTCGCACAGGGCGTCGCCGAGCAGCTGTCCAGCCGTGTCGCGTTCCGTCGCGCCATGCGTAAGGCGATCCAGTCGACCATGAAGGCCGGCGCCAAGGGCATCAAGGTGCAGGTTTCCGGCCGCCTCGGCGGCGCGGAGATGAGCCGGTCCGAGCAGTACCGCGAGGGCCGCGTTCCGCTGCACACGCTGCGCGCGAACATCGACTACGGCTTCTACGAGGCCCGCACCACCTTCGGCCGGATCGGCGTGAAGGTGTGGATCTACAAGGGCGATGTCGCCAACCTGCGTGCGGCCCGTGAGGCCGAGGCGGCGGCGCAGCGCCAGGGTCCGCGTACCGGCGGCCGCGACGAGCGGCGCGGTGGCGGCGGCGACCGTCCGCGCGGTGGTCGTCCGGGTGGGCGCGGCGAGCGTCCGGCCCGTGGCGGCGAGCGCGGCGGCGAGCGCCCGAGCCGTCCCGCTGAGGCTCCTGCCACTGCCGCGGCGACCGAGGCTCCGGCCGAGGCTCCCGCGGCTACCCAGGCGGCAGCGCCGCAAGGACCTGCACAGCCACCGAAGGAGGGCTGACCCATGCTGATTCCCCGCAGGGTCAAGCACCGCAAGCAGCACCACCCGTCCCGCTCCGGCATGTCCAAGGGCGGCAACGAGCTGGCGTTCGGCGAGTACGGCATCCAGGCTCTGACGCCGGCGTACGTGACGAACCGTCAGATCGAGTCGGCTCGTATCGCGATCAACCGGCACATCCGACGTGGCGGCAAGGTCTGGATCAACATCTACCCGGACCGGCCGATCACCAAGAAGCCCGCGGAAACCCGGATGGGTTCCGGCAAGGGTTCTCCGGAGTGGTGGGTGGCGAACGTCAAGCCGGGCCGCGTGCTGTTCGAGCTGTCGTTCCCGAACGAGAAGGTCGCTCGCGAGGCGCTGCTTCGTGCCACGCACAAGCTGCCGCTCAAGTGCCGGATCATCAAGCGCGAGGCAGGCGAGGTCTGATGGCTATCGGGACCAAGACGCACGAGCTGCGCGAGCTGTCCGACGAGGCGCTCTCCGGCAAGCTGCGCGAGGCCAAGGAGGAGCTGTTCAACCTCCGCTTCCAGCAGGCCACCGGCCAGCTGGAGAACCACGGCCGGATGAAGGCCGTGAAGTCCGACATCGCGCGCATCTACACGATCCAGCGCGAGCGGGAGCTCGGTATCACGGACGGTGCCGAATGAGCGACGAGGTGGCAACGAACGTGACCGAGACCGAGACCGCGGCGGCCGAGCACCGCAACAAGCGCAAGGTCCGCGAGGGCCTGGTGGTCAGCGACAAGATGGACAAGACCGTCGTGGTGGCGGTCGAGGACCGCGTCAAGCACGCCATGTACGGCAAGGTCATGCGCCGTACCAGCAAGCTGAAGGCGCACGACGAGCAGAACGCCTGTGGTATCGGCGACCGGGTCCTGCTGATGGAGACCCGGCCGCTGTCCGCGACCAAGCGCTGGCGCGTGGTCGAGATCCTCGAGAAGGCGAAGTAAGCAACCCGCACATCTTCTCTGCGAAGAGACTGAGTGCATCTCCAGTCAGGAGTAGTGGAACGTGATTCAGCAGGAATCGCGGCTGCGGGTCGCCGACAACACCGGTGCTAAGGAAATCCTCTGCATCCGGGTTCTCGGTGGATCCAGCCGCCGCTACGCCGGGATCGGCGACGTGATCGTCGCCACCGTCAAGGACGCGCTGCCCGGCGCCGGCGTCAAGAAGGGCGACGTCGTCAAGGCGGTCGTCGTGCGCACCGTGAAGGAGCGCCGCCGGCCGGACGGCTCGTACATCCGCTTCGACGAGAACGCGGCCGTCCTGATCAAGGACGGCGGCGACCCGCGCGGCACGCGCATCTTCGGCCCGGTCGGACGCGAGCTGCGGGACAAGCGCTACATGCGCATCATCTCGCTGGCACCGGAGGTGCTGTGACCATGGCGCACAAGATGAACATCAAGAAGGGCGACCTGGTCCAGGTCATCTCCGGCAACGACAAGGGCCTGCAGGGCAAGGTCGTGCAGGTGTTCCCGGACCGCCAGAAGGTGATCGTCGAGGGTGTCAACCGGATCAAGAAGCACGAGAAGGTCAGCCAGACCGCTCGCGGCTCCAAGACCGGCGGCATCATCACCAAGGAGGCTCCGATCCACGTCAGCAACGTGATGCTGGTGGTGGAGCACGAGGGCAAGAAGGTCGTCACCAGGGTTGGCTACCGGCGCGAGGAGCAGGAGCGCCGCCGCCCCGACGGCTCGACGAGGACGGTCACGCGTTCCGTGCGGTACGCGAAGAAGACCGGTGAGGAAATCTGATGACGGCAGTCGACGAGAGTGTTGTCGAGAGCGGGCAGGCCAAGGTCGCGCCCCGCCTCAAGGAGCGCTACCGGGCCGAGATCTTGGGCGAGCTGCGCAAGCAGTTCGGCTACGAGAACGTCATGCAGGTGCCCGGCGTCACCAAGGTGGTCGTGAACATGGGCGTCGGCGACGCCGCCCGCGACTCCAAGCTGATCGACGGCGCCGTGCGCGACCTGGCGACCATCACCGGCCAGAAGCCGTCCGTCACCAAGGCCCGCAAGTCCATCGCGCAGTTCAAGCTGCGTGAGGGTCAGCCGATCGGCGCGCACGTCACGCTGCGCGGCGACCGGATGTGGGAGTTCCTGGACCGGCTGGTGTCGATCGCGTTGCCGCGAATCCGCGACTTCCGCGGCCTGTCGCCGAAGCAGTTCGACGGCAACGGCAACTACACCTTCGGCCTGACCGAGCAGTCCATGTTCCACGAGATCGACCAGGACCGGATCGACCGCGTGCGCGGCATGGACATCACCGTGGTCACCACGGCCAAGACCGACGACGAGGGCCGGACGCTGCTCAAGCTGCTCGGCTTCCCCTTCAAGGAGGCGTGAGCATGGCGAAGACAGCGCTGGTCAACAAGGCGGCCGCGAAGCCGAAGTTCAAGGTGCGCGGCTACACCCGGTGCCAGAAGTGCGGACGTCCGCACTCGGTGTACCGCAAGTTCGGCCTGTGCCGGATCTGCCTGCGCGAGATGGCGCACGCGGGCGAGCTGCCCGGCGTGACCAAGTCGAGCTGGTAGACGCTCGCAGATACTTCCCGGTCGTGGGGATACTCGACCGGCGTGGTAAGAACCACTGCTTACGAGCAGTTACCATTGAAGATGAGAACGTGGGTGCGGCGTCCTGGGGGCGCCGCATCACGATGGGCGCTCTAGCGAAAGCGAGTCCGTCGGTACTCCGCCCCGGCGAGAGCCGGTGCGGAAAGGCCGATCGCTGGTTTCAGAACCAGGCGCCTTGCAATGTCACTACGACGCCGTAGGTCCCCTCGGCGAATCCAAGGCACCTGGTTTCTTTGTGTTTCCGGGCCCGCTGACGATGCGCGCGAGCCGGAAACCGCGGTGGAAAGGCCTAAGGCCCCACCTATGACCATGACCGACCCGATCGCGGACATGCTGACCCGTCTGCGCAACGGTAACTCCGCGTACCACGACCAGGTCACCATGCCGTACTCGAAGCTCAAGGCCAGGATCGCCGAGATCCTGCAGCAGGAGGGCTACATCGCCTCCTACAAGGCCGAAGACCTCGAGGTCGGCAAGAACCTGATCATCACGCTGAAGTACGGCCCGAACCGCGAGCGGTCCATCGCCGGCATCAAGCGGATCTCCAAGCCTGGTCTGCGCGTCTACGCGAAGTCCACCGGCCTGCCGCGCGTTCTCGGCGGACTGGGCGTCGCGATCATCTCCTCGTCCTCCGGTCTCCTTACGGACCGTCAGGCCGCCAAAAAGGGTGTGGGCGGGGAAGTCCTCGCCTACGTCTGGTAAGTCCGGAAGGGAGGACTACAGCCATGTCACGTATCGGACGGCTGCCCATCCCGGTTCCGGCCGGCGTTGAGGTCAGCATTGACGGACGCGATGTCACCGTGAAGGGTCCCAAGGGCACCCTGAGCCACACGATCGTCGCGCCGATCGAGATCGAGAAGGCGGAAGACGGCACGTTGCACGTGACCCGTCCGAACGACGAGCGCGCCGCCAAGGAGCGGCACGGTCTGAGCCGTACCCTCGTCAACAACATGATCGTGGGCGTGACCGCCGGTTACTCCAAGACCCTGGAGATCTCCGGGGTCGGTTACCGCGTGCAGGCCAAGGGCTCGGACCTCGAGTTCGCCCTCGGCTACTCGCCACCCGATCACGGTCACCCCGCCGGAGGGCATCACCTTCCGGGTGGAGGCCCCGACCCGCTTCGTGGTCTCGGGCATCGACAAGCAGAAGGTCGGCGAGGTCGCGGCGAACATCCGCAAGCTGCGCAAGCCCGACCCGTACAAGGCCAAGGGCGTGCGGTACCAGGGCGAGGTCATCCGCCGCAAGGTCGGAAAGGCCGGTAAGTAGCCATGCCGTACAGCGTAAAGATCGCCAAGGGCGACGCGAAGAAGGCCACCGCGCGCAAGCGCCGGCACATCCGCGTGCGCAAGCACGTCAACGGCACCGCGGACAAGCCCCGCCTGGTCGTGACCCGGTCCAACCGGCACATCGTGGCCCAGGTCGTCAACGACAAGCTCGGCCACACGCTCGCCTCCGCCTCCACGCTGGAGTCCGGGGTGCGCGGGACCGACGGCAAGAAGACCGACCTGTCCCGTGAGGTCGGCAAGCTGGTCGGCGAGCGGGCCAAGGCGGCCGGCATCACCACGGTCGTCTTCGACCGGGCCGGCTACAAATTCCACGGCCGGGTCGCGGCGGTCGCCGAGGGCGCCCGCGAAGCCGGACTGGAGTTCTGATGAGCCTCATCACCGAGAACCACGTCAAGAGCACTGAAATGAGGGATTCCTGATGCCTCCCCAGCAGCGCCGCGGTGGCGGCGGTGGCGGTAACCGCGGGGGTGAGGGCGGGGAGCGTCGGGAGCGTCGCGACCGGCGCAACCAGGACGCCGCGCCCGCCGCGGAGAAGACCGCGTATGTAGAGCGGGTCGTCAAGATCAACCGGGTGGCCAAGGTCGTCAAGGGCGGCCGCCGCTTCAGCTTCACGGCGCTCGTCGTCGTGGGCGACGGTGACGGCACCGTCGGCGTCGGCTACGGCAAGGCCAAGGAGGTGCCCGCGGCGATCGCCAAGGGTGTCGAGGAGGCCAAGAAGCACTTCTTCAAGGTGCCGCGGATCCAGGGCACCATCCCGCATCCGATCACCGGCGAGGACGCCGCCGGCGTCGTGCTGCTCAAGCCCGCCTCGGCCGGTACCGGCGTCATCGCCGGCGGTCCGGTCCGCGCGGTGCTCGAGTGCGCGGGTGTGCACGACGTGCTGTCCAAGTCGCTCGGCTCGGACAACCCGATCAACATCGTGCACGCCACGGTGGCCGCTCTCAAGGGCCTGGTTCGGCCCGAGGAGATCGCCGCCCGCCGCGGTCTGCCGCTCGAGGACGTGGCCCCGGCCGCACTGCTGCGCGCTCGCGCGGGCGTGGGGGCGTGAGTGAGATGGCGAAGCTGAAAGTCACTCAGGTCCGGTCGAAGATCGGCACGAAGCAGTTCCACCGTGCCACGCTGGAGGCCCTGGGCCTGCGGCGGATCAACCACACGGTCGTCAAGGAGGACCGTCCGGAGATCCGCGGCATGGTGCACACCGTCCGCCACCTCGTGACCGTTGAGGAGGTCGAGGACTGATGTCTGACGAGAAGAACGACGAGGCCGGCACCCAGCCGGCCGGCGTGCTGAAGGTCCACGACCTGCG
Organism: uncultured Actinomycetota bacterium; assembly: GCA_963714445.1. Taxonomy (GTDB): domain Bacteria; phylum Actinomycetota; class Actinomycetes; order Streptomycetales; family Catenulisporaceae; genus Actinocrinis. Next base: position 2,283 of record CAVQPP010000407.1, on the reverse strand, counting down.
GCCCGCCCCGGGGGCCCGCAAGGCCAAGACCCGGGTCGGCCGTGGTGAGGGCTCGAAGGGTAAGACCGCGGGCCGCGGTACCAAGGGCACCAAGGCGCGTTACCAGGTTCCGGCCCGCTTCGAGGGCGGCCAGATGCCGCTGCACATGCGGCTGCCGAAGCTCAAGGGCTTCAAGAACCGGTTCCGCGTCGAGTACCAGGTGGTCAACCTGGACAAGCTCGCCGAGCTGTACCCGCAGGGCGGCGAGGTCACCAAGGCCGACCTGGTGGCCAAGGGCGCGGTGCGCAAGAACGAGTTGGTCAAGGTGCTCGGCACCGGCGAGATCTCCGTCGCGATCAACGTGAAGGTGGACGCCTACTCGGCCTCCGCCAAGGAGAAGATCGGCGCGGCCGGCGGCTCCACCGAGGAGCTTCGGCCGAAGAAGGACAAGTAGCAAGTAACGCGGCAACGCGGTAGGTAACGCAGTACCCGAAGGCCCGCCTCGGTAAGTGGAGGCGGGCCTTCGAACATCGTCTGGCTTGCGTATTCACTGTCCGCTGACGGGGAATGACGAGCGAGTATCGCTTTGTCCCGTCTTCTCTGCGTAAGATGGCGCGAGTCGAGGCGTTGCCCGGCAGATCAGCCGTGTTCCGGTAGGGACGCATCATCATCAGGAACCGCCGGGCGTCGCACTGCCCGGTGGGGTGCCGCAGGAGGAACAGTGCTCACTGCCTTTGCTCGGGCATTCCGGACTCCGGACCTGCGCAAGAAGCTGTTGTTCACGCTCGCGATCATGTTCTTGTTCCGACTCGGGTCGCACATTCCCGCGCCGGGCGTGAACTCGGGGGCGATCCGGGCGTGTGTCTCGGGCGCGGGCACCACCAGCGGCCTCGGGCTGATCAACCTGTTCTCCGGCGGAGCGCTGCTCCAGCTGTCCGTCTTCGCGCTCGGCATCATGCCGTACATCACCGCGTCGATCATCCTGCAGCTGCTGACCGTGGTGATCCCCAGGCTCGACACCCTCAAGAAGGAGGGGCAGGCCGGGCAGGCGAAGATCACCCAGTACACCCGGTACCTGACCGTCGGCCTCGCGATCCTGCAGTCGACCGGCCTGATCGCGACCGCGAAGTACTCGCCGACCTACCTGATCTCCGGCTGCAACAGCAAGATCATCTACGACAACGTCGACACCAAGGCCATGGTCATCATGGTCGCGGTGATGGTGGCCGGCACCTCGATCATCATGTGGCTCGGCGAGCTGATCACCGACCGGGGCATCGGCAACGGCATGTCGCTGCTGATCTTCACCTCGATCGCCTCCGGCTTCCCGTCCTCGCTGTGGGCCATCAAGGAGACCTCGAAGCTCGGCGGCGGCTGGGTGGTCTTCCTCGGCGTGATCGCGATGGGCATGATCATGGTCGGGTTCGTGGTCTTCATCGAACAGGGCCAGCGCCGCATTCCGGTGCAGTACGCCAAGAAGCAAGTCGGCCGGCGGATGTACGGCGGCTCCTCCACCTACATCCCGGTCAAGGTGAACCAGTCCGGCGTCATCCCGGTCATCTTCGCCTCATCGCTGCTACAGCTGCCAGTGTTGGTCGCGCAGTTCGCCGACCCCAACGGGACGCACAAGTGGTCGATCTGGGTCCGCAACAACTTGGGCCTCACCAACAACGGCTACTCGTTCTACTACTCGATCGCCTACTTCCTGCTGATTCTGTTCTTCGCCTTCTTCTATGTCGCGATCACGTTTAACCCCGACGAGGTTGCGGACAATATGAAGAAGTACGGCGGCTTCATCCCGGGCATCCGCGCGGGCAAGCCGACCGCCGAATACCTGAACTACATCCTGACCCGGATCACCTGGCCCGGCGCGCTTTATCTGGCGCTGATCGCGATCATCCCGATGATCGCGCTGGCCGAGTTCCACACGGGCAGCAAGTTCCCCTTCGGCGGTACCTCGATCCTGATCATCGTGGGCGTGGGCCTGGAGACGGTCAAGCAGATCGAGAGCCAGCTGCAGCAGCACAACTACGAAGGGTTCCTTCGCTAAATGCGTATCGTGCTTGTCGGCCCGCCCGGCGCGGGCAAGGGGACCCAGGCCAAGATCATCGCCGAGCGCCTTTCGATTCCGGCGATCTCGACCGGGGACATCTTCCGCGCCAACGTGGGCGCCGGCACGCCGCTGGGTCTCGAGGCGAAGGGCTACATGGACGCCGGGCAGCTCGTGCCCGACGAGGTCACCATCGGCATGGTGCGCGACCGGCTGGCTCAGCCGGACGTGTCGGGCGGTTTCCTGCTCGACGG
>CAVQPP010000406.1:0-4393 GCA_963714445.1 uncultured Actinomycetota bacterium | reverse complement strand
TGAATGCCGGATCCCGCAAGTCGCAGAGCATCGCCTGGGCCATCAGACCATCGTATTGACGAATCAGGGGAAACGGATTCAGCTGACGGATGATCCCTTCTTCTTCCAGGTATCGATAGTCCTCTTCGGCCGAGTCCCATCTCGGATGACCTGGGCGTATCTTTTTTTGCTCCTGATAGAAGTATACCTCCCGAACAATACGTTCCACTGGGTCAGCGAACACCAGTTCATCGAAAAGCAGAAGGCTCTGTTTCACAAACGTTGGCGAGAGACAGCGAGCGTATGGAAAGTATAGTCCCCGGAGGCGCACATCATTGCTCATCTGGATTGCCCTTCACGTCGTAGCTCTGAGTGCTACAACGATACTGTGGATAGCCAGGCCGCTAAGCCGAGTTTCTCGCGCCGGTGCGGGCGTGGGAAGATAGGCACGTTCGTGCCAAGTGTGACCACGAGGTAGCCGATCCGTCCACGAAGGACATTAGAGCCAGGCGGAGAATGGCCCCTCGACCGCCACATCCTCCCGCAAGACCAGATCAAGGCGTCCGATCGTGCCGCTGATGGAACCTCCGTTTCGATAGCCGGACTAGTGGATGAGACCGGTCAAGGCTGCGACGATGGCTATGGTTCCGAGAAAGCTGCAGATGATGCCGACATAGGTGGCACGGGTGCTACGTGCACGTAGCTTGTAGTACTCGCCGATGGTGGCGATCTTCGCACATGCGGTACGAAGTTCCGTCAGGCGCGCGGCGCGCGCGGCCTCGGCCTGGCACAGGACGCGACTGGCTTCCTCATCACGGGCGCTTGCCCGGGCGCGGGCCAGTGCTCCGAGCGTGACCTCTTCGATGATCATGGACTGGCGCAGGCTCGTCAGGCACGTCACGCCGCAGGGCAGGTACAGGTCCTCTTCGGACTGGACGACCTCCCGCCACTTGTACAACGATCGGGGCCAAAGAGCCCGGGCAGACTGCACGTCCGCGTAGGACACCGACTGTGGCCGCATGACTTGCAGTACCAGGAAGAGGGTCAGGTAGAGGAGGCCGACGCCGATCAGTCCGACGGCCACCGCCTTACCGTGAGGGTGATGTTTTGCCAGGACGGCTAACGGGGCTGTGCCGACGATCGCCGCGAGCGCAGCACCAAGCACTGTGGCCATCCACTTGGCAGAGTCACGTAGCCGACTGCCGACTTTCGCCCAATAGTCCTGGGCGCCGGCCAGCGGAGACTCCGCTAAGGAACCCTGATCGTCCAACGTGGTCGGCCACGCTGGCCAGATAACCCCCTCGGGCTGCCAGCCCTCCTTTTTGAGATCCCAGGGCTCGCCCTCGTAACTGACATCCCTGATGATCTTAAAGCCGTCCGCGTGGACCTTGACCGTCCACCAGCCTTGTGTCTTATCCGCCCTGCCGCTTGCGGTATGCGCCATGTGCTCGGTCTCCCTGAACAGTGGCGCGATCACCCCGGGTGCTTTGTGGCCATCTCTGGTTGCGACGCGCATTCTCCACCCCCCTAATGAGTCTCAATGGAATATACGCCACCAATTATGGTGGGACCTCAGCATCAGCCACGGCGGGCGGGCGCGACCTGGCGGCCACGACTGAACGGGTCTCAGAACGTCCGGTTCTGCCGCTCCCCGTGTGCGGCGGCTCGGATTAATGGGTGGGCTGCCGGGCTGCGGGCTGGCAGGATCGGTGTGATGGCTGAGCCTGGTGATCGTGGTGGCGAGGTCCCGCTGCAAGTGTGGGGCAATGGGGTGCAGCCGTCAAAGGCCCGGCGGCGGGACGATGTGGTTCTGCGTGAGGCCGGGCCCTGGAGCGCGACCGTGCTGGCGTTGCTGCGGCATCTGGAGGAGGCCGGTTTCGCTGGTGCGCCGCGGGTGGCCGGCAGCGGGTTCGCCGCCGATGGGCGGGAAATGCTCAGCTACATTCCGGGGGCTAGCCCGCAGCCGTATGCGTGGAGCGAGGATGCTGTCGCCGCAGTGGGAGGGCTGCTGCGGGAGCTGCATGGGGCGGCCTCGACGTTCGTCCCGCCGCCTGGCGCGTGCTGGAAGCCGTGGTTCGGGCGGGATCTGTCTGGATCGCAGCCTGTCATCGGGCATGGCGATACCGGGCCGTGGAACATCATTGCCCGCGATGGCAGGCCGGTCGCGCTGGTCGATTTCGAGTTCGCCGGCCAGTCGATGCGGTCTGGGAACTAGCCCAGACGGCCTGGCTGAACGCGCAGCTGCACGATGACGACGTCGCGGAACGGCTCGGGCTGCCCGATCTCGCCAGCCGCGGCCGCCAGCTGCGGCTGATCCTCGACGGATATGGCCTGCCCGCCCGTGAGCGCCGCGGTTTCGTCAACAAGATGATCACGTTCGCGGTGCACAGCGCCCGCGCTGAGGCCGTCGAGTTCGGGGTGACACCGCAAACCACGGCCGGGAGCACGCACAGTGGGTACCCGTTCGTGTGGGCGATCGCCTGGCGCGTCCGCAGCGCATCCTGGATGCTCACCAATCGCTCTCACCTCCAGCAGGCGATCAGCTGACCCCATAGCCGGCACCTGATGACGCCAGGCATCGCGGCAAACTCAAGAAATTGAGTCGTCCTGGCGTGATGGGTGAGCGGTGGTGTCGATCTTCAGCTCTCGGGAGTACCTGGATGCCGACCGAAATCACGGTCGCGGTTGGCCTGCCATGAAGCTAGATAGTCGAGCCCGGGATGACGTATCTCATAGGCGAGACCCCATGCGGTCAGCTCACTAAGCGCGTCGCGTCCTGCCCATGGGTCGGAGCTCTCTTGGAGGGCGACTTCCCACCACCGACCAGCCCGGATAATCAACTGGTGAAAAAGTGGTTCGTAGACGGAGCTCCACTTGACGGCCGCGTTCGCGCGCTCGAAGAAGCGCAAAACAGTGTTGGCATCCTGTATGGGATTTGATCTGCTGTCATCCTGATAAGCCGAGAGACCCGGGGTGTCGAGGAGCTCGCGACGAGTCACCATTCGTGTCCCTGGTCTTCTCCCCAGCGGCGAAGATGATCGACAAGCCGAATTCTGGCCGCTTGGGTCTCCCCGTTAACTAGTTCCGAATGGAGCAATAGAACGCGGTCCACCTTTTTTGTTATGTCTATCAGAGGTGAGCGCCATGCCCGCCAAGATCAACGCTGCGAGGACGCCGAGGGCCTGGAGTCCGGCGGAATAAGCAGCATAACGCTGAGCGTCCAGTAATGGAATCGGAACTAGAAGTGCGACGACTATACCTATCAAGAGTAGTACGGTTCTTGAATTCCGGAAGGGCTTCACACATAAAACTCTATCTGATCCATTGTCTGGTTTGTGCCGACCCTGCCCGGACTTTACATTGGCCGCCTGCGCTTCCGGGCAGCGGTACACCTAGGTCAAATAGAAGTCTGCATCACAGCTGGCCCACAACGCACTGTCATGCCGCGACCGGCCTGGGTCGGCTTCCAGGGCGATCGAGTGATCCCCACCCCTTCGAGTCCTACGTTGGCAGATCGAGCAGGCGGCGCAATGATTCCGACTCCTGCCGGGCTCCGGTACGGCATCGTAGGAGGATGAGCGGAGTGGCAGACATCGCCAGCATCGTAACCAGCGGTGCGACCTGCGTCGCCCTGGTCTTTGCCGGGCTGGAGTTACGGCAATCGCGCGCGCGTGATCGGCGCAGACGCCAGGTGGAGATCGACGGAGTGGCTGTCTCATGGCGGCCACCCGAGGTGCCGCGAGGTCCGCAGTGTTCAGGGCCGGGGATGCTGGGTTACGAATTCACTGCCCACAACCCGGGACAGCTTCCAGTCAGCGACATACGAGTAGAAATTCGCTTTGCTCTGGATGTAGAACGTATTGATTATGACGGGCACATTGACGAACCCACCGGAACGCTGACTTTGGAGACGCCAGTGCTTGCAGGAGGAAGAGAACGTACCTGGCGTCGCAGACTGTTGATGAACTATGCAGATAGCCATGCTGCACTACGAAAGACGACCGCCGTTATCTCATTTATCGATCCAGGTAACACGCACAGCCGTCATCAGAACACCTGGCCAAAATACGAGCCGCTGACAGATGATCAGGGGACGTAAGCCGAGATTCTGCTGACGTCAGGCTGCGGTCCGGTTGGCTGATCGGACATCCTCTCTTGCCGCAGGTAGTGCTCGTACAGATCAGAGGCAGAGCGGGCAGGGCTGCGCCGCCCCGCCAAGTTGGCGGGCATGTTCCTCCAACTCTGCCCGGCCCCCACAGATCTTGCTGTACCGGCCGTCGGTGAAGGTGGTTGCGCCTCGCTGGAGGCGGCTGATGGAGGGGCAACTCGCATGATGAAGCCTGAGGTAACCAGATGACGGCTTCACGTACGTGTTGATGACAAGCCATCGGGATGCTTGGAGAGCCAGTCGAGG
>CAVQPP010000405.1:0-12648 GCA_963714445.1 uncultured Actinomycetota bacterium | reverse complement strand
CTGAAAGCTGCTTCCGCGCGCCACCCAACTTCACTTTCTGATCGGAACCGATCCAGGTCGAGAGCTGCGTATTGCCGCTCAAAGTTTGAATCAAACAGCAGCCGAAAGGCTATCCTGCACCAACTTGCGCGCCTCCGTCTCCTTGCGCATATAATTGGCTACTTCGTTACCCCCTTATGAGCGAGTAGTGTGGTCGACGTCGATTCACGATTCCCCCCACGGCCACCGATCAGCAGGCTGTGAGAAGTTAGAGTGCGTTTCCACAAGCCCGACGTTTCCATTGTCGCAGCTGCCAAAGTGGGTGGCATTTGCGACATTTCCTAACCTGCTCAATCTATATACACCAATCTCTCTATCGCTTGTAACCTTATCCATGAAGCACATAACTCAGACATTAAACGATTGCTCTTTTTAGGAAGTAGTTGCATCTATCCGCGTGCAGCTCCTCAACCCATCCCAGAAAACGCCCTGCTTTCAGGGCCACTGGAGCTAAATATGAGGCCTATGCCTTTTAAAAATTGCCTGGCATTAAAATGTGTCAGCACTATCGCGAGCAATATGGCAGGCGTTATATTTCTGCCATGCCCTGTAACCTTTATGGTCCACTAATAATTACCATCCTGATAATTTCATGTGATTCGGCTCTTATGCGCCGTTTCCATGAATTAAGTATGCCACATCTGCTGAGGTCTCCATCTGGGTCAAGGAGGTGCGCTCCGCGAATTTCTCTATGTGGATGACCTGGCTAGCGCCTGTTTACATCTTTTAAAGCACTATGATGGCTCTGAGCATGTCAATGTGGGCTCAGAAGAAGAAATCACCATCAGCGAGCTTGCCCGGCTGATCGCTCAGGCGGTGGGCTACCTGGCTCTGTCACGCATGATCTCTCCAAGCCAGAGGGCACACCCCGCAAAAAAATGGAGATCAGCCGCATTCTCTCTCTCGGCTGGAAGCCTGAGCACCCCCAGAGGAGTTCACAAAAGCTACGCTGACTTTTTATCAAAAATATAGGCATTCTCCTACGGCTACTAGGACAGAGATAGATATAAAAATGTTTCCGTTCTTTTAGTATTCTTTGTGATGTTTCTCAGCTCAAGCGTCCGCTGCATGACTTTCAGTGCATTAAATACTACTACAGGCAACAGAGAGCACAGAGAAAATCTTTTACACGCCATTGTTGTAAACTATTGAGCGCGAAGCGCTCCCTTGGAGGTGTGATTGGCATGATACATATTGAAGGGATGAAAGATCCCTATGGGCCCGATAAGGGGAACCATGAGTTGAAGGCAAGGGTGTTCACCGTGAGGTGAAATCTGAAGGAAGCCTGAAACAAACTGTTGGCCTGACGAACAGAAAGCGCATATGAGGCAATCAAGTTGGATAAGGGGGCCTCCTTTCCCGAAGTCCAATACTTATACGGAAAAACTTGAGTGTAAATGCGACAGGTATAAACAGGAAAGAAATGTATCTTACCCAAGGAAGTCTGTATACAAGGGCGATAAGTACCCGACAAAAGAGGGAAAAGACGCACCTAGCGGAGTCTCGAAGAGAAGGCGCGAAAGGTACAGATGGCAGCAGAGGGCGTAGTAGGTCATCGAGGGACCGAAGGCCCAAACAAGAACCGAGAATGGACTTGAATTTCGATGAGCGAAGAAGATGTAGAAATATCGGCCGAGATGCCGGAAACCTGCTCAGGAGATAGCGGACGGAAACAGCGAAGACCACAGTGTCGCGAACATCAAGCGATCACGGCAAGGAAAGAGAATTCCATTCAAGAACGAGCTTCACTTATGGAAGCAATACTCGAACGAGAAAACATGAAGGTGGCCTATGAAAGAGTGATGAGCAATAAAGGAGCAGCTGGGGTAGATGGAATAACCACAGAAGAGCTTAAAGACCATCTCAAAACGCATTGGCACCATATCAAAGAAGAACTGATGGATGGTAGATACAAGCCGAAACCGGTAAGGCAAGTAGAAATACCTAAACCAGATGGAGGAGTACGGAAGCTTTGGTATTCCTACAGCAATACGTCTTAACCAGTGAAAAAAGCGTTGCGGCCGGTTGTGTGGAGTGGAGGCCATTGCGACCGGTCCTGTCGGGGAAGCCGGGCGGCGGAAGAATGTGCGCGACCTGCTGCTGTGGGTAAGTATGAGACCTGCTGTTGTGGTATCGCGGTTGGTGCTGGTGTTGGGGCGGGGCGGCGACGGGTTACGGGGTTGGGATGCCGACGATGGTTATGGTGGTGGTGGTGCTGCTGGGACGTCGACCGTCAACCACTACGTCGCGGCCGGCAGCGCCCAACCGCACACCCCGCAAACCGCGACCATCACGAACGGCGCCAACACGTCGACCGCGACGTACGTCTACGACGCCGCCGGAAACACCGCCACCCGACCCGCCCCCGACAACTCGGCGCAGACGCTGGCGTGGGACAGCGAGAACCACCTCGCGTCCGTCACCACGGACGGCAAGACCAGCAGCTACGTCTACGACACCGGCGGGAACCTGCTGATCTCCAAGGACCCCACCGGCAGCACACTTTTCCTCCCCAGCGGCGAGATCCACGTCAGCACGACCGGCGCCGCCACCGGCACGCGCTACTACAGCGCCGGCTCCGCATCCGGAGCCGCGACGCTGGCCGTGCGCACGAACGCAGGTCTGGAGTACCAGTTCAGCGACCCGCACGGAACCAGCACCCTGTCAATTGACGCAGGCACGCTGGCCAGCACCCAGCGCCGCTACGACCCCTTCGGCAACCTGCGCCAGAACCCGGCCCCGACCGCATGGCCCGACGACAAGGGCTTCGTCAACGGTGTAGTCGACTCCACCAACGGCCTGGTCCGCCTGGGCGCGCGCGACTACGACCCCGCAGCGGGCCGGTTCGTCAGCGCGGACCCGCTCCTGAACCCGGGCGATCCGGCGCACCTGAACGCCTACACGTACGCCGAGAACAACCCGACGACCAATAGCGACCCCAGTGGCCTCTACACAGTCGGCATGGGCTGTCCCGATCGCGACTGCCACGACACCGGCGCCGCCCCGTCCCCAAGCGCACCGCCCCCGCCCCCGGCGCCGCGACCACCGCACGTGGGCGACGGCAACCGGTTCCACTGCCCCGACGGCAGCTGCAACCCCAACTTCAACCTCGCACCCGGACTCAAGCACGTGCCGTTGCACCTGCCGCAAGTCTGCGTTATAGGTGACCAGGCGTGTGGGCTTTTCCATCCAACCTGGCGCAAGGTCACGACCCCCCCGACGGTGCCGTGGTACGACGTCTGCGACCCCATCGCCATCCTCAAGGGCTGGGGCTGCGTCACGGACCTGACCGCTCCGCCACCGCCCAAGCATCAGCCGCCGACCCACTGGATGTTCGGGTGGTGCGTGAACGGCACGCTCGTCGTAGGCGCCGGTGGAGTCGGTTCGGGTTGCGTCGTCATAGACGACAAGGGCGTGGGATTGATGGGCAGCCTGGGTGCCGGAGCGGGGCCCGGCGCCACGGCGTCGCTCACCACAGGCCCCATCTTCTCGGGAAGCGACCTCGAAGACCAGAAAGGCTGGTTCGTCTACGGCAACGGCGGAGTGCGAGCCGGAGTCGACTTCGACGGCACAGTCTCCGTCAGCCCGGACGGCAAGGTGCAGACCTACCAGCTCAGTGGCGGCGGGTCGTTCGGTGTACTGCCATTCAGCTCCGGCGTCAGCGATACGAGGGTCCTCCGGCTGTGGAGCTGGTGACAGCCGGCCTTCGGCCGGACCGGTGGCTGCCGGTCCGGCCGAAGGCGTGCAAGGCTCCGGCCAGGTCGTCGGGCGCTTCGATCTCGTTGGCATGAACCTCGCAGCGGCGGATGATCCGAAGGGCCTCCTCGTACTGTTCGAGTGCTTCGCCGCCCTCGCCCCTGAGTCCGTCAATCATGCCGAGGCGCGAGTGCAGCTGGCCTTGAGCGGGGAAGTCGCGCACTTGCTAGAAGCGTGTGAGGGAGCGCCGTGCCGCTGGCCATGCGCGCCAACGTCGAGCACAACCACGTACGGCACGAGCACGTCGTGATCATGTCCATCGAGACCGAGCCGGTACCCCGCGTCCCGGCACACCGGCGGATCGCCGTGGACGACCGCGGCTTCGGCGACGACGGGATCACCCACGTCACCGCCCGATTCGGCTACATGGAAACCCCCGACGTACCCGCCGCCCTCGCGATGCTCGACCCGGCCGACACCGAGGGACGGCTCGACCTGGAGCACGCGTCCTACTTCCTGTCCAAAATCGACCTGCGGCGCGGCGAAGCACCCACCATGGCACCGTGGCGCAAACGACTGTTCATCGCCACCTCCTACATCGCCGCCGACGCCGCCGAATACTTCGGCTTGCCGCGCGACCGCACCGTCATCATGGGCTCGCATGTCGAGGTATAGGAGGCTGGCGGATTTTCTCGCGGGCAGAGCCAGCCCGACCAGTACCGCGCGTTCACCGTCCTGTTTGGGCTGCTGCCCAAAGACACCGGCCAGTTGGTGTTCAAGGCGGTGCAGACCTACTCCAACGGCGACGTCGTGCGCTTGATCGACTTGATCCAGCCAGGGCAGCCCGCCCCTGCGTTCGGCTTGCTGGTTGAGAGCGCTCCTTCAGGCGGGGTGGTCGGCTTCGTTCGGCGGATCGGATGAGATCGACTGCTTGGTTCCGGCGATCTCGGTACGTGCGTATGCTGCCTTGACCGCCGCTTTGAGTGTCTCGATGTCGTACGCGCCGTGGTGGCGTTTGCCGTTGATGAAGAACGTGGGTGTGCCGGACACGCCGCTCAGGTCGGCGGAGTCGGCGTCTTCGGCGACCCGCGTGGCGTCGACGTGGCCGCGCAGGTCGTCCGTGAAGCGTTCGACGTTCAGACCGATTTCGGCGGCGTAGCGCCTTAGATCGGGCGGGGTCAGCGCGTCCTGGTGAGTGAGCAGGAGGTCATGCATCGGCCAGAACCCGCCCTGTCTGGCCGCCGCCTCGGCTGCTTCGGCGGCGCGTTGGGCGTTAGGGTGTACATCGCTCAGCGGCAGGTGCCGCCATACGTAGCGCACGTCCCCGAAGGCGGCTAGCAGTTCGCGGACGACCGGCTCGGCGCGGCCGCAGTAGGGGCACTCGAAATCGCCGTACTCGACGATCGTGACCGGTGCGCCTGCCGGTCCGCGTAGATGGTCGCGGCCCTCGTCGACGGGAACGGCCAAGTCCACGATCGCGTCTGCGGTGCCCAGCAGCGCCCGTTGGCGCGCTGGGCGGGGTAGCAGCGCGACGATCCGGAACACCGTCCAGGCCAGCGCGGACGCTCCGAGCGCTGCGGACAGCACGCCGAGCTTGGCCTGCTCCAGTTGAACGCCGTGGAACGCGAGCGTGGCGATCAGCAGTGACACGGTGAACCCGATGCCGGCGGCCGCGCCGGATCCGGCGGCCGCGGCCCAACCGACCGGCAGTCGCACCCGTCCCCTGCTGAGCCGGGTGAGCAGCCAGGCGGCGGTGAGGGTGCCCGCCGGCTTTCCGACCAGGTAGGCGATGAGGATGCCCAGCGTGATCGGGGAGGTGTAGGCGTCCGCCAGGAAGTGTGCGTCGATGGGGATGCCGACGTTGGCCAGCGCGAACAGCGGCACGATGACGTAGCTGGTCCAGGGGTGGTACAGGCTCTGCAGCCGCTCGTTGGGCGAGATCGCGGCAGACACTCCCAGCCGGGCGCTTTGCGCCAGCTCGGCGGTCGGCTGCTCGCGAAAGCGCCGGAACAGGTCGGTGGCCTGTTGCAGGTCGTCGCGCGCGGCCGGATAGGCGAAGGTGAGCAGCCCGATCACCAGGCCGACCGACACCGGATCGACGCCGGACTTGAAGAACGCGACCCAGGACGCCAGCGCGATCACGAAGTACGGCGGCCCGTAGCGCACGCCGCGCCGGCGCAGCGCGTAGGCCACGCCGAGCAGACCGATCCCGACCAGCAGCGCCGTCACGTGGATGCGTCCGCTGTACACGAACGCGATCACGATGATGCCGACCAGATCGTCGACCACGGACACGGTGAGTAGGTACGTGCGCACCCGCAGCGGCAGACCCCGAGCCACCAGGGCGAGTGCACCGAGGGCGAACGCGGTGTCCGTGCTCATCGCCGCACCCCAGCCGCGCCACGACGGGCCACCCGCGTTGAAAACCAGGTAGATCGCTACGGGCAGCAGCGCGCCGCAGATCCCGGCCAGCAGCGGCAGCGCGAGCTGGCTGCGCCTGCGCAACTCGCCCATGTCGAACTCGCGGCGCGCCTCGAGGCCCACGACGAGGAAGAAGAACGTCATCAGTCCGGAGTTGATCCAGCCACGCAGGTCCTGCGCCACCGCCGCGTGTCCGACACTGACCGACACGGGGGTCGACCACACCGCGCCGTACCCGGTCGGGGTGATATTCGCCCACACCAGCGCGACGATCGCGGCGGCCAACAACAGCGCGGCACTGCCGGTCTCGGTCCGCAGGAACTGCCGACGCGGCGTGCTGCGCACGCCCGCCGGAGTCGTCGTGCCCGCTCCCGTCGGCGCGGACGATCGGGTTTGCGCCATACCGGGATTCTGCCCACTGCACCCGCGAGGGCGCGAGGCCACGCCGACCGCCGCGCACCGGGCTTGCAGCCGTAGGCGAAAGAGGATATGGGCGAGCGGAGAGAGTCGCCGTCTCGCGGAGTGGCGGCGCCGCCGAGCCACGTACGCTGATCGACATGCCGGACGCCACCGTATAGCGATACCCGAACGAACCAGCCCTCGACGACGGCACAACCGTACTGATGTACCGCGCGTTCGCGGCGGAGGCCGAGACCATGGGGCGGCGGCCCGCAGCCGGTATCGGTGTCGGCGACCGGGTCGGGGTGCGCATGCCCTCCGGCGAGATCGGTCTCTATATCGGCATCCTCGGTGCGCTCGCTGCGGGCGCCGCATATGTTCCGGTCGACGCCGACGACCCTGACGAGCGTGCCCGGCTGGTGTTCTCCCAGGCCGGGATCGCCGCCGAGCTCGGTCCGGGGCGGTCGCTCGACCTGTACGGCGATGCGCGCACTCCACTGATGCCGCAGCGCCCCTGTCTCGCGGACGACGCCTGGATCATCTTCACCTCGGGCTCCACCGGCAAGCCCAAGGGCGTAGCCGTCCGGCTGTTCCTGGCCGAGGAGCCGATGGGCCTGGAGAGTCGGCCTGCCGCAGTGGCGAGTCTTCCCGCAGTGATGTCGCTTGCCGCGGGCTTGCGTGGGTACCGCAGGGGTCTACTGTGGGTTGGTAGGTGTGAAGTCGGCACGTTCCTTCACCTTCCTTTGCGTTATGCCGCCCTTGCCATGCACTCCTGCCAGCCAATTCGTGCTGCGGCCGGGGTCTGGCAGCCGACCTCGGAGTGCAGCCGCCGAAAGGGTCTGTCTCGGTAAAGGTGCGGAAGCGAAATATCAGGTCATAAAGGATGGAGCGCTGGGTGCGCACCTGCCGGCGCGAGCTGTTGAACCGCACGCTGATCTGGAACCGGGCTCACCTGCTGTACGCGCTGCGCGAGTCGACATCCGAAGACGGACCTCCTCGGCGGGACTCTGCACGAGTACGAACACGCAGCCTGACTAGCGCGGACGAATAACCGGCACGTACAGCGCTGCTGTGCCGATGCCCGTCTTCGTGCGCGTCCACCTTCGCGTCGCACGTGGCGTTTCACCAGGTCTTCCGAGTCGCCCCGGTAGCGGCAGCCCGCCGCTCGAGCGCAATGACCACGGCCATCCCGGCCAAGGTAGACCAGGTGGCCACTGCCTAGCGCAGCCGTCCTCAGGCACCGAGGTAGCGGTCGCCGAGCTTGAGTTCCTCGCGTCCTTCGGTGGTGGATGATGATCCATCCAGTCATCGTTGGTGAAACTTTCGCAAACCTGCCTAGCCGTCGCGGCGCTCCCGCCCGCGACATGACAGGGAAGCGGCGAGGCCGCCCTGGCGGCGGGCGCGCTGGTGCCGACGCCAGGGCGGCATGTCGGCAACCAGTGCCACCGCCGCGGCCGCCGGCAGCAGCAGCAGCGCTCTTCTCGGCCTGATAGTCCTTCGTGGGCCTGCCTTTCTCAGCGCGGGTGAAGTCCTGGCTGGTGCCTGGGGCGTTCTTGCACGGCCATTGGTCTCGCTGCCGGCCCGTCGCGTCGGCCTAGTGGTGGGATGAGCGATGACTGTATCGGCAGCGTCAACTCTGTGCTCAAGAGGCCGCGACGGCCAATGAAGGGCGTAGCGGCGTTGCGTCGGTAATACAGATCGTTGACCTTCCTCAGGTCCGGGTTTACCGTAACCCGGCGGACATCCCATGTCTCGTCCTCCGTGGGCGGGGCCGGGTGATCGCATGTCCTGTCACAACCGGGAGCGAGTCATGGGCTGAGCACCGCCAGACGGATGTTAGCGCTAACAATTGCCGCGCTCGGCAGGGCACATGCACCGTCCCGGCTATAAGGGTCAGTTCGCGTTGAATGTCACGACCGGTACCTGGCGCAGCTCCGGAAAAGTGCGTCCACGCCAATCCCGGTACCGCAACGCGTGTCAGACGCGGTCGACGAAAGGAAGAGGAGATCCAGTGTTCGAACTAGTACGTCAAGCTTGCCGCGTCGGCAAGAGGACCGTGCGGCCACCGGACCGAGCGCGCGACGATGGTGCCGCCAGCAGGCATCCGCAGGCAGTGAGGGGGTTTCGCCGCCACAAACTTCTCGGCCGGCTGACCTCGGCAACCGTCCTCGTGGCCTCAGTACTGGTGCCGATCACGGCAAGCCTATCGGCGACGCCGGCAGCGCAAGCGGCTGTCTCGCTCCCGTGCGACATCTACGCGACAGGCGGCACGCCGTGCGTAGCCGCATACAGCACGACCCGCGCCCTCTTCGCCGCCTATGCCGGGCCGCTTTACCAGATTCAGCGCTCGTCGGACAAGAGCTATCTCGACGTGGGCGTCACGGCGGCCGGTGGCTACGCCAATGCTGCCGCACAGGTCTCGTTCTGTTCCGGGACGACGTGCACGATAACCAAGCTCTACGATCAGAGCTCGAAGCACAACGACCTGCCGATCTCGTGGATACAGTCGGACATCGGTGCCGACGCCATGGCTCTGCCGGTGGCCGTGAACGGCAACGCCGTCTACGGGGTGAAGGTTCTCAACACCTCCGCGGGTGCTGTCGGCTACCGCAACTTCAACACCCAGGGTGTGCCGACCGGTTCCCAGCCGGAGGGGATCTACGAGGTCACCTCGACCGCGCTCTACAACAGCAGCTGCTGCTTCGACTTCGGCAGCGCCGAAAACGGCTGGCGGGACGACGGCGACGGCACCATGAACGCGATCGAGTTCGGCAGCGCGTGCTGGTTCGGCGGGTGCACCGGACCTGGGCCGTGGGTCGAAGCCGACCTCGAGCAGGGCATGTACAGCTCCATCACCGGGCCGAACAACGCATCGAACCCGGGCATCACGTACCCGTTCGTCTCGGCGTGGGAGAAGAACAACGGCACGAGCAACTTCACTCTGAAGTACGGCAATCCCAACAGCGGCAGCCTCACCACCACTTACTCCGGGGCGCTGCCCAGCGGTGGCTACTCACCGATGCGCCTGGAGAACTCCGTGCTGCTGGGCACCGGTGGCGGCAACGACCACGGTGACACGGGAGAGTTCTTCGAGGGAGCCGTCACCGCCGGCTTCCCGTCAGACGCGACCGAGAACGCCGTCCAGTCCGAACTGACCTCAGTCGGCTATGCGGCGACATCAACACCCCCTCCGGGCTTCCCAAGTGGTTACCATCGGCTCGTCGTGGGCAATGACGGCCTGTGCCTGGACTCCTACGGCAACACCTCCAACGCGGGCGCGGCGATCGACCAATACACCTGCAACGGCCAGACCAACCAGCAGCTCCAGTTCGTGCCGACTTCCGGCGGCTATGGCGAGCTGCAAGTGCGGAACTCCGGGCAGGACGTGACCGTGGCGAACAGCTCGACCTCCCAGGGAGTGGCCGACATCGTCCAGGAACCGGTCAACGGCAATGCCGCCAGCCAGTGGCTGCCCGCGCAGCAGTCGGACGGCTCGTGGCAGTTCAAGAACAAGAACAGCGGCCTGTGCCTGGACGTCTACGGGGCTCGGTCCAACAACGGCCAGCAACTGGACCAGTGGCCGTGCAAGAACGCCCCTGGCACCAACCAGGACTTCACACCCCGTTGATCACCAACCGTGACCTGGGCCAGCGCCCGAGCTGGTCCAGGTCACGGTTGGCACATTCGTTGGCTCTCGGTGGCGGGCCTTCGCATGGATCCGTGATGGCTGGCCGTCGCAACCGTTCGAGGGTCTCGGTGTTCATGACGCTGTCACTGACGGCTGTGGTGAGTGCGATCATGAAACTGGGCGGCGCAGGCCGGGTTCCCCGCGCCATTGGACAAGGACCTGATTCAGTCGTCGACGCTGGCGGACGGGAGCGCTCCCTCAACCGGCTCTCCGAAGACTTCGCCTCCGGAACATCAACGTCAACGCCGCAGCCGCGATCACCGTGGAACTCCTCGCCGGCCCGATCGTCGCAGCGCTCTTCATAGCCCGATCGGGTTCTTCGATGCCGACTGAGACGCGTCAACGCGCGTCACGCGTACGTATGCAGGCGCAGGCGGCCGCACTGCCCGTGCGCCGGGAACGGCCGCGCCGCACCGTTGGGCGGGTGAGCCGCAATCCGCTGCCCGCGCTGGTGCTCGCGTTGTTCGCGGTCTTCTTCGTGCTGCCGGTGCTCTGGCTGGTGCTGGCCGCCACCAAGACCGGCGACCAGCTGGTATACGGCAGCCCACTGTCCTTCGGTTCCTGGCACGCGCTGCGAGCCAACTGGGACGCGCTCACGAGTTATCAGGGCGATGCGGTGTTCCTGTGGCTGCGCAACAGCGCGCTCTACTCGTTCCTGGCCCTCGCGATCACCCTGGCGGTGGTCATCCCGGCCGGCTACGCGTTGGCCATGACCGAGTTCCGCGGTCGGCGCGCGCTGCTGATCGCCACCCTCGTGGTGATGGTGATGCCCAACACCACCCTGGTGGTGCCGCTCTTCCTGGAGATCAACGCCGCGCATCTGATCGGCTCCATGTGGTCGATCATCCTGCCCTACGCGTTCTACCCGTTCGGGGTGTACCTGGCCTACATCTACTTCAGCACCACCCTGCCCAAAGAGCTCCTGGATGCGGCGCGCCTCGACGGGTGCGGCGAGCTCGGTACGTTCCGCCGCGTCGCCCTCCCGCTGGCGGCCCCGATCGTCGCGCTGGTCGCCTTCTTCAGCTACGTGGCCAACTGGACCAACTACTACCTGCCCTACGTCCTGCTGCCCGAGAGCAACCAGTTCCCGGTGCAGGTGGGCCTGGGTATCCTCGCAGTGCCCAGACCCGAACTGGCGCTGGCCACGCTGCTGGCCATCACGCCGGTGCTGCTTGTCTTCCTGTTCTGCCAACGCTTCCTGGTCTACGGCATGCTCGCCGGCGCAAGCTAGAGCGCAAGCTTCAAACCGAGCGCGCCATTGCGTGGAGTCCGCACGGTTTTCGCCGCACCCTGGCCTATAAGGTAACTGCTATGTGTTTCTCCCGGTCGCGGCGCTTTTTCGGCCTGCGGGCTCGTTTTCACGAGTCGGGTCGTCGGCCTGGGCGCTTACCGTTGCGCTGGCAGCATGGCGGGATGCTGATCTCCCTCGCCTACCGGCTGACGCGCAAGATTCTCGGCGCCGTGGCCGCCCTCGGGCGGCGCGACGTGTCCAGCGAGGCCGAATTGCTGGTCCTGTGCCACGAGAACACGGTGTTGCGTCGGCACGTGAAGAAGGTCTGCTTCCGGACGGAGTACCGGCTCTGGTTCGCCGCGCTCGCCGCGCTGATCCCGCGGAGCCGGTGGGCTGAAGTCTTCCCGGAGACCCCGGGCACCCTGCTGGCCTGGCGCCGCAAGCTCGCCGCAGACGAGTACACCACCACGGTGCGGCGGCCCGGACGCTGGCCGACCCGCGAGCCGGTCAGAACCCTGGTGATCCGCATGGCCACCGAGAACCCGCTGTGGGGCCATCGGCGCGTGCACGGTGAATTTGAAGCCGACACGCTCTTCGGTGCCCGAGGTCACCGTCCAACGACATCGCCCAGGTGGTGTCGCGATCCACCGGCGTCCCGGTGACCCCAGCTCACCGAGGAGGAGGACTGGCTGCTGCGGCTGGAGCAGCACCTGCACCAGCGGGTCATCGGCCAGGACGAGGCGGTCAGCGCGGTGGCCCAGGCGGTCCGCCGGTCCCGAGCCGGCTCGGCGACCCGGACCGGCCTGTCGGCAGCTTCCTGTTCCTCGGGCCGACCGGGGTGGGCAAGACCGAGCTGGCCCGGGCGCTGACCGAGGCGCTGTTCGGCGCGGACAGCCGGATGATCCGGCTGGACATGAGCGAGTTCCAGGAACGGCACACGGTGAGCCGCCTGGTGGACCCCGCCCGGCTACGTCGGTTACGAAGAGGCCGGCCAGCTCACCGAGGCGGTGCGCCGGTGGCGGTACTCGGTCGTGCTTCTCGATGAGATCGAGAAGGCCCACCCGGATGTGTTCAATATCCTGCTGCAGATTCTGGACGACGGCCGGCTGACCGACGGCCAGGGCCGGACGGTTGACTTCAAGAACACCGTGCTGATCATGACCAGCAACCTGGG
>CAVQPP010000404.1:0-4987 GCA_963714445.1 uncultured Actinomycetota bacterium | reverse complement strand
CACGTTCTTCGGCGCGGTCGTCGCGGCGCCGAGGGTCTTGTCCAGTCGCCCACCTGCGGCGAACTGCGCGGACAGGTTGTCGTTGACGGCCTCAGGCGCGTCCTTGCTCGCTTGCCCGTCGAGCGCCGGGGCTCCCGTTACCGGCCACAGGATGACGAACTGCGTCGGGCGGAAGCTGGAGTCGCCGGCCATCGCGTAAGGCAGATAGGTGCGTACGACGCCGACCCGCTCGCCGTTCGAGTACGCCTCCACGTCGAGCGCATAGATGCTCTGGCTGCTCCGGGAGAGGGCCGAGACCGGCACCTTCAGAGACCAGGGAGCCGTCGCCTTCGCGGCGAGCGACCCGACCTGGTCCTCGTATCCGTAGACGAGGTCCGAGCCGACGCCCGGATTGGATCCCATGTCGGACCGGACCTGCAGATCAGCCACTGCGAGCCGGATGGTCAGGTCGTCGTGGGCTGCTGATCCGCCGATCACCTTGCCGCTTAGGTGCAGCGTGCTGCCCTTGACCGCAACTGCCGGAGTGAGGGTGTCGAGCGCGACGGTAACCGTGTTGGAATCCGTCGCCGCCAAGGACGGCGCCGGCCGGTCGACCACCAGGACTGCGGCCAGCAGGAAAACGCCGAGGATCAGGGACCGCAGGGCATGGCGCGAACTCACGGGCGGAATCCTAGTGTCTGGCTCTTCGAGTTAAGCCGGGGCGCGAAGCACGTACCCTTGGATGACGTGTCTACCTCTCCTTCGGATGCCGAACAGCCCGTAAACGCCGCTGCCGCCAATGCCGCCCGGTTGATCAAACTCGCCCCGGTGGCTGACGAACTGGCGGCCAGGTTCGCCAAAGCCGGCTTCGCGCTCGCCCTCGTCGGCGGTTCGGTACGGGACAGCCTGCTCGGTCGGCTTGGAGAGGACCTGGATTTCACCACCGACGCGCGGCCCGACGACGTGCTCAAGCTGGTCAAGCGCTGGGCCGAGTCGGTATGGGACGTGGGCATCGCTTTCGGCACCGTGGGTTGCCAGAAGGACGGCTACAAGCTGGAGATCACTACGTACCGCAGTGAGGCGTACGACCGCACCTCGCGTAAGCCGGTCGTCTCCTACGGCGACACGCTCGAAGAAGACCTCGTGCGGCGTGACTTCACCGTTAATGCGATGGCGCTGCGGTTACCGGAGCGCAAGTTCGTCGACCTGTTCGGCGGTCTGCGCGACCTGGCGAATCACACGCTGCGTACGCCGGCCACGCCGCAGGAGTCTTTCTCCGACGATCCGCTGCGTATGCTGCGCGCCGCGCGTTTCGCCGCGCAGCTCGGCTTCACCGTGGCGCCTGAGGTCGTCGCCGCGATGCGTGACATGGCCGAGCGGATCAAGATCGTGTCGGCGGAGCGGGTCCGCGACGAGCTGACCAAGCTCCTGCTCGCGCCGAATCCGCGCGTCGGCCTGGGTTTGCTGACCGACACCGGGTTGGCCGAGTACGTGCTGCCGGAATTGCCCAAGCTGCGCTTGGAGATCGATGAACACCACCGGCACAAGGATGTCTACGAGCACACGCTGACGGTGGTCGATCAGGCGGTCGCGCTCGAGGACAGCGGCCCGGACTTCGTGCTGCGCATGGCCGCGCTGATGCACGACGTAGGCAAGCCGAAGACCCGGCGATTCGAGCCTGGCGGCGGGGTCTCGTTCCATCACCACGAACTCGTCGGCGCGAAGATGACCAAGAAGCGTCTTCGTGAACTGAAATACTCGAACGACGCGGTGGACGACGTGTCCCAGCTGGTGGAGCTGCACCTGCGCTTCCATGGCTACGGCGAGGGAGAGTGGACCGACTCGGCGGTGCGCCGCTACGTGCGTGACGCCGGGCCGCTGCTTTCGAGGCTGCACAAGCTGACCCGCGCCGACTGCACGACGCGTAACCGCCGCAAGGCTGCTGAACTCGCTGCGTCCTACGACGCGCTGGAGGCGCGGATCGAACGGCTTCGCGAGCAGGAAGAGCTCGACGCGATCCGGCCCGACCTGGACGGCAACGAGATCATGGAGCTGCTCGGCGTGCCCCCGGGGCCGGTGGTCGGCCGTGCCTACAAGCATCTACTGGAGCTGCGCCTCGACCAGGGCCCGCTTGGGCACGAGGCGGCGGTCAGTGCGCTGCGGGAGTGGTGGGAGCAGCAGCCGGAGAGTCGGTCTGGGACGAGCTAGCCTGAGAAGATTCGGAGCCAGAACGCTGGGGCTCGCTGATCGGCGGATTGCGGCCCCGCAGCACCGTTTTCCATCCGTACCAGAGGCCGACGAGCGCGTAGCAGGCTGCGACGATGAAGAGTACGAGGTATGACTTGCCGGTCGTCGGGAGGGTGGCCGCGGCGAATGCTGCGGCCAGCACGAAGGCGCCGTTGTAGACGATGTCGTAGAACACGAATGCCCGGCCGCGGAACTCGTCGTCGACGCTGCGCTGAGTCAGCGTGTCGGTGCTGATCTTCTGGCCCTGCGACACTATGCCGAGGAAGAACGCGCCGATCAGCAACGGTATCGAGGCGAACGGCAGGCCGAAGAACAGCTCGGTGGCCGAGGCGGCGAGTAGACAGACGGTGATCCACGCCTCGAGGCGAATGCGCCGCGTCACCAAGGGAGTGACGACCGCACTGACCCCGAAACCGGCCCCGGAAATGCCCAGCGCGAGAGCGAAGCCGGCCAGTCCCTTGTCGGGATGGTTCGGGTCGTTGAACAGGTTCCGGTACAGCAGCAGGGTCATGATGGTGACGACCGCGTAGCAGAACCTTGCCGCCGTCACGGCCACCAGCGCCCGTCCGGCGACCGGACGGGACATGATGTGCCGCGCGCCCTCCGCCACGCCGCGTGCGACCGTGCGTATGGCCTCCCAGGCGCCCTCTTCCGGCTCGCCCGTCGGCCCGAGCGCGCGGCGCCCGATGCCCATCGGGATTATCCCGGCGAGGGCGTAGAGCCCGGTGACGACGAACAGTTCGCCAATCGTCCCGCCGTTCCCGGTGCCGACGACCGCGTGGACGATCAGGCCGACCGCTCCGCCGAGCGTGGCCGCCAACGTTCCGGCGGTCGGCAGTATCGAGTTCGCAGTTACGAGCTGCGAGGCCGGCACCGTGTGCGGCAGTCCGGCCGACAGGCCGGCCAAGATGAAGCGGTTGCAGGACAGCACGGCCAGCGCGCCCGCGTACAGCAGCGCGTTCGGCACGTTCGACGCCACCAGCACGGCAACACCGACCACCAGCACTGCGCGCAACAGGTTCGCCCAGACCAGGACCTGCCGCCGGGGCCAGCGGTCCAGGAACACCCCGGCGAACGGTCCGACGAGCGTGAAAGGCAGCAGCAGCACCGCGAAGGCCTGCGCGACCTGGCCGGCGGTCGCCTGCTTCTCCGGGGAGAAGATGACGTACGACGCCAGCGCGACCTGGAACGCGCCGTCGCCGAGCTGCCCGATCAGCCGGGTCGCGAACAGCAGGCGGAAATTACGCAGGTGAGTTCCAGTCAGAACCCTGCGTACTCCGCTTCGGAACTCGCCGAACCGCACGCCCGACGTGCGGCTGCCATCCTTCGGCGTCGGCGCTAATACAGCCACCTGAGCAGCCTAGAAGGATTCCCGGTGCTGTGCATCGGTCTGCAGTCGTACGCGACCAGCCCGTAGGCGTACGTTCGGATTACGCACTCAGCAGCACTTAGCCCTCGACGTACTCGTCCGCCACGGTCAGCGCCTTATCGATCGCGGCCAAGCCCTCACGCGCGTCAGCCTCGCTGATGTTCAGCGGCGGGGTGATCTGCAGCCGGTTGAAGTGCGTGAACGGCCACGTGCCGTGCTTCTTGCACTCGGCCAGCACCGCGTTCATCGGAGCCGCCGCAGCGCCGCCTGCTGCGTAGGGCACGAGCATTTCTCGAGTCTGCTTGTTCTTCACCAGATCAAGCGCCCAGAAAGCGCCGAGGCCGCGTGCCTCGCCGATCGACGGGTGCCGCTCGGCGAACTCGCGCAGCGTCGGCCCGAAGACGTTCTCGCCGAGCCATGCCGCGTGCTCGACGATCTGCTCGTCACGCATCGTCTCGATCGTCGCCACGGCCGCCGCGCAGGCGAGCGGGTGACCCGAATAGGTGAGGCCGCCGGGGAAGACCCGCTGACGGAACGTGTCGTGGATCGCATCGGAGATGATCACGCCGCCGAGCGGCACGTAGCCGGAGTTCACGCCCTTGGCGAAGGCGATCAGGTCCGGAGCCACATCCCAGTGGTCGACGGCGAACCACGCGCCGGTACGGCCGAAGCCCGCCATCACCTCGTCGGCGATGTAGACGATGCCGTATTTGTCGCACAGCGCGCGTACGCCAGCCAGGTAACCGGGCGGCGGGACGAGGATGCCGTTGGTGCCGACCACGGTCTCCAAGATGATCGCGGCGACGGTGGCCGGACCCTCGAACAGGATCGTCTGCTCCAGGTGGTCGAGCGCACGCGCGCTCTCCTCGGCCTCGGTGGTCGCGTAGAAGTGCGACCGGTACAGGTACGGACCGAAGAAGTGCCCGACGCTGCCGTCGTGGTGCCCCGCGATCTCGTTCCCCCAACGGCGTGGGTCGCCGGTCATCGTGATCGCGGTCGTCGTGTTGCCGTGGTACGACCGGTACGCCGTGAGGACCTTCGGCCGACCGGTGTGCACGCGCGCCATGCGTACAGGGTGAGGAGTATGTCCTGCAGTTCGACGGCGGTGCGGACTTGCGGGGGGACCGGCTGCTGGTGGCGACCGGCCGGCGCCCCCGCGTCGAGGGGATCGGCCTGGAGACGGTCGGCATCCAGGCCAGCCCGCGCGGGATCCCGGTTGACGAGTACCTGCGCGCAGGCGAGCGCCTGTGGGCGATCGGGGACGTGAACGGCATCTGGCCGCTGACCCACGTCGGCGAGTACGAGGGCGACGTGGTCGCGGCGAACATCGCCGGCGATGCGCGTCCGGCGAATTACGAAGCCGTTCCGCGCGTGACCTACACCGGATAGGCG